>NZ_AEPN01000008.1:0-143975 GCF_000185925.1 Paracoccus sp. TRP
AAGCGGCAGGCCACTTGGGGAATGTCGGTCCAAAGCCCGTGCAGGAAAGAGAGAACTATTCTCTGGCTGCGCCCGACAGGGGAACGTCAATGCTTGCGTGCTAAATGCAGCGGCCGGAATGATACGCCGACCTCATGGCCTGAGCCCCAGGTGCATTCCACGGGCTATCTGACCAATATGCACCAATCTGCCAGGCACGCCGTTGGTCCTGATCCTGATGGCCGCCGACAACACGGCATCCGGATAATACCTTTGTGGTCGCCCGCTTTGCCATCACGGTTCACGATGAAAATGGCAATCCGAGCGCATCCCAGCAGGACGGCAGGCTCATGCAGATAACCTGTTCTTTGGCCCCTGGGCACCAACCCCGCATGACTGAAGGGATATCACTCAGATATCACGGGTCGAGATTATCGGTATGCAGCCCACGACAGACAAACCCCGTCGCCCCGATAGGTTTCTATACCGGGATATTCGAAACGAGTATTGTCTGCTTTACCTGCCGCACGTTCATCGAATGTGCTGGCAGCCAGGAGAGGGTATGGCCCGGACCGCCGACAACGGTTTGCAACCCCTTCACTGGGTCGGCTTGGTCAAGCTTGGCCCGGCCGAATTGGCCGCCAGTCCCAAACTGCACCCTCTCCGCATCCGCGCCGGGGCTTTGGGGAATGGCACACCAGGTCCGGACCTGATGGTCTCGCCTCAGCCCCGGGCGCACAAGCTGGCCAACCGCCATATTCAGCACCACTGTCCTGTGATGTGCTGATTGCAACGGTAAGAAACGCGAACAGGGTCACGGCAACAACCGTGACCCTGCTTTTCAGCTGTGCTTTCGTCTGTCAGGCTTCGCAGGTCACCGCATTGGCGGCGCTACGCTGACGACCCAGCCAGACCAACACCAACCCGGCCGCAGCGGTCAGACCACCTGCAACGGGAACGGCGGCATAGCCCAGCCCCGCGCTGATCACCGCACCACCAAGCGCCGCGCCAATCGCATTGCCAAGGTTGAAGGCCCCGATATTGATCGACGAGGCAAGGCCTGGCGCATCATGGGCGGCTTGCATGACCCGCATCTGAACCGGAGGCACGATCGCAAAGGCCGCCGCACCCCAGATCAGCAAGGTGACCGCCGCACCGACAGGGGTGCTGATAAGCAGGGGCGAAATCAGCATGATCCCCGCCAGCGCGGCAAGAAAGATCGCCGTCGCACCGTCAAGCGACCAGTCGGCAACTTTGCCGCCCAACCAGTTGCCGATGGTAAAGCCCAGCCCGATCAGCACCAGCGCCAGCGTGACGAAACCGTCCGACACTCCGGTCACTTTCGTCAGGATCGGCGCGACATAGGTGTAAAGGGCAAACATCGCGCTTGCGCCCATCACCGTGGTCAGCATCGCGATGACCACCTCGGGCCGGGCCAGCACACGCAACTCGCGCCGCAGTTCAGGCCGCACGCCGGGTGCGCCTTTGGGCAGGGCCATCCACAGCGCCGCAATGGTCAGCAGCCCCAAAACAGCGGTACCGGCAAAGGCCGCGCGCCAGCCGATCTGTTGCCCGATCCAGGTCGCCACCGGCACGCCGCCGATATTGGCAATGGTCAGGCCCATGAACATGGACGCAACCGCGCTTGCCCGTTTTTCAGGGGCAACGACGCTGGCCGCCACCACCGCGCCCAGTCCAAAGAATGCGCCGTGGTTAAGGCTGGTCACCACGCGTGAGATCAGCAGGGTCCAGTAATCCGGCGACAAGGCAGACAGGATATTGCCCAGGGTGAAAATCCCCATCAGGGCCATCAATGCCGTCCGCTTGCCAAAGCGACTGAAAAGCAAGGTCATCACCGGCGCGCCAACCATCACCCCGATGGCATAGGCGCTGACCAGAAGCCCCGCCGAAGGAATCGAGACCCCGACCCCTTCGGCAATTACCGGCAACATCCCCATGGGCGAGAATTCGGTCACCCCGATCCCAAAAGCACCCACGGCCAGCGCCAGCAGCGGCCAGTTGAATTTCTGCGTTGTCATGGCGGTTTCCTTATGCAGCCCAGTCAGGGGCAAGACCTTCGGGGCTGACCAGACGGCCATCGGCACGGGCAAGACCGCCAATCGCCTTTATTTCGTCATCGCTGAGGGTAAAGTCGAAGATGTCGAAATTCTCGGCCACCCGGGCAGGTTTGGCGGTTTTCGACAGAACGATGATCCCCTGCTGGATCTGCCAGCGCAGGCCGACTTGTGCAGCGGTTTTGCCATGTTTCGCACCGATCTGCGAGATCAGCTCATCACCCGGAACCGCGCCGTCGGCCATGCCGAAATAACCCGTCAGGGCGGTACCGGTCTCAGCGGCAAGGCCCAGCATAGCCGACTGATCGAGATATGGGTGAATCTCAATCTGGTTCGTCACAACCGGTGCCTCGCTGACCGAGATCGCCTCACGCAACTGGCTGCGGTTATAATTGCTGACGCCGATGAACCGGGTTTTGCCAGCAGCCTGCACCTCATTCAGCCATTCAATCTGCTGGGCCACCGGGACCGTATTGCCCGGCCAATGTGCCAGCAGCAAATCGACCTGATCAACGCCCAGCTTGTCCAGGCTTTCATCAACCGAAGCGGCAAAGCGATCGGCGCTGTAATTATCGACCCAGACCTTGGTGGTCAGAAACAGTTCGTCCCGTTTTGCACCGGCACTGACCAGCGCCCGGCCAAGCGCGGCCTCGTTCTGGTAGATCTGGGCAGTGTCGAAATGACGGAAGCCAGCTTCAAGCGCGGCGGGGATCACGGCCTCAACCTCGGTGTCCGACATGCGGAACACCCCAAAGCCAAGCGCGGGAATCTCGGCGCCATGGGCTTTCACATATTGCATCGTTCTTCTCCTGTTCATGCTGCCTGGCAACCGAGTGCCTGTCAGACGCCGACCTTCGCACGGCGGGGCGGCTGGATGGTTCTGTTTGATGAACCTGCAGATAGATGCAAAGGCGGTGCTTGATAATCCGCCAGCTTGGCACATTATCTGTGAAGTGATTTCATCAATGGGGACCGGATGGACAACCGCGTGGGCGAGATGCAGGTCTTTCTGCGCGTCGTCGATACTGGCAGCTTTTCCGAGGCGGCACGGCAGATGCTGATGACGCCCTCGACCGTGTCAAAGCTGGTCGCCCGGATTGAGGCGCGACTGGGGGTAAGGTTGCTCGAACGCTCGACCCGCAGACTGTCCGTGACCGACGAAGGCCGCATCTATTATGAGCGCAGCCAATCCCTGCTGGCCGAACTTGATGCCGTCGAGCAAGACCTTTCCCATGGCATGGCGCGCATTTCCGGCACAATACGGGTCACCGCGTCGGTCGGCTTTGGCATGGTCGCGGTCGAGCCTTTGCTTCCCGCCTTTTGGCAAGAGTTTCCCGATATTGTCGTGGACCTGTCGCTGTCCGATGAGATCGTGGATCTGTACATGGACCGCACCGATGTGGCCTTTCGCGTAGGGACGCTGGCGAATTCCAGCCTGACGGCGCGCAAACTTGGCACCGCACCGCGCAAAATCGTCGCTTCGCCCGACTATCTGCGCCGCCACGGCACGCCCGGTACAATCTACGACCTGGCCCATCATTCCTGTCTGGGCTTCAACTTTCGCCGCTCGACCCCGGTCTGGCCGTTGCGCGACAGCGGGCGAATCCTCGACCGTGGTGTCAGCGGGCCTTTGCTTGCCAATAACGGCGAAACAGTGCGGCGGATGGCGCTTGCCGGTATGGGGCTTGCACATATGGGCGAGTTTCACGTGCGCGAAGACCTGCGTTCCGGCGCGCTTGTCGAAGTGCTGTCAGAGGCCGTCGAAGGCGATACCGAGGATGTGCACGCGCTGTTTCTAGGCAGTGAACGGATGCCGCACCGGGTCCGGGCCTTTCTTGACTTCATGACACCAAGGTTGCGGTCATTTCTGGAAATCAAGGCAGCGAATTGAAGCCGCTGCTGCGCCGGTGGCTGTGCAAGGCACCAGGCCCGCTTAAAACCGCGCCCTCATGCAGCGGCCCGGGATGCGAACACCCCCAGCCAATTAGCACCCCACTGCTGGCGGAAAAATACTTGACGCCGCTTGGAAAGTCAGAAAATGACGTAGCGTCAAGATACCCCTGAATTGCGAAGTCGCAGCCGAGAGAAAGAAATTATGTTGATAAGTTACAATTGGTTGCTTAAAATTTCTTCGACTTGGAAATATGCCCCGCCATGGGTTGACATATATGTGATTTGAAGGCCGTTCGGACATTAGATATATATGCCGGCTTCTTGTTCACCCGGCCTCCGCCAGAATGAGTAATTAAATACCGCGGTCACATGAAATTATGTAGCCCGCACTGACGATCATCCTGTCAGCTGAGTCCTGAAACTACCTCTGTCTGAACTTGCACCAATCGATCAGAAGGTTCCCTGCCGCCATGCCTTACACGCTCACGCTGACCTCTTCGCAAAATATTTCCGGCGGGCCGACCACCGAACATCCGGACAGTGATTTCGTCCTGTCCCAGACCTACGACCCCTCGCTGGACACCACCCGGATCACCTTTTCCGACTACAACCAAACTCTGGATGATATGGCGACCGGAGGGAATAATCCGCCCGGCTCAAGCCCGGATCAGAAGTACGAAAACTCGCAAGGTCAGGAAATCGGTCTTGATCAGGTGCAGACAGCCAAGGTCGTTCACGGCGGGGTTGACTATGGCGAAGTCAAAATCATGCTTGGATATAAATCCGAGCTGGATTGGCAGGGCGGCGAAAACGGCAGCTCATCTACACTGATCGTCGGCAATTTTACCATGTTCGCCATCTGGGCCGAACTCACGCCGGGTGATTGGCAGATTATTGGCTATACCGCGACGGGTATATCAATCAGGGAGGCTACCGATCTTGCGCCGGGTTCCGGTGCCACAGGCTCTCCGGACGCGCCGGATAACCTTACGGCAAGCAAGTTGGAAGGAACGCTGGACGGCAAGGTCCAAGGCACGGATGGCGACGATTTAATTGACGCAAATTACACCGGCGACCCCGATGGAGATGTGATCGACGGAGGGGACAATACTGGTCGCTTTGGTGAATCCGGATCAGACGACGATTACATCGAGGCCGGGGCGGGCAACGATACCGTTTACGCAGGGTTGGGAAACGATACTGTTTATGCCGGAGCAGGCGACGACCTTGTATATGGCGGCGAGGGCGATGACACCATATATGGCGGCGACGGGAACGATACCCTGTATGGCGGACCAGGAAACGATCTGTTTTACGGAGGATACGGCAATGACTGGATGGAAGGTGGAGATGGCGACGATATCATAACCGCCGAGTACGGTCAGGACACTGTTTATGGCGGGGCCGGAAACGATTTTCTATTTGCGCAGTACGGAGACCACTATCTGGACGGTGGTGAGGGAAATGATACTCTTTCTTTTCACGGAGGAAACAGCACCTTAACTGGCGGCGAAGGTTTCGACCATTTTTACGTGTATAATGGCCTGGATCCTGCTAATGACTACGTCCTGATCACGGATTTTAATACTGGCACTGGTCAGGACATCCATGACGGCGACCAATCGAACAACGACTTCATCGCCTTGCACCAAGCGGGCTATTCTTACTACAATCTCGATCTCTACAATAAACTGCACGGCACGAATTATAAAAACCCGCTGCAATGGATGCGGGCCGATCAGGCCGATGACGGCACGCTGAACATGCTGGATGGCCAGAACGGCCTGCCCTATCTGAACGTCAGACTTGAAAACAACGGCAGCCCCGTTGCACCCGAAGACCTGACCTTCGACAACACCGGCGTACCCTGCTTTGCTGGCAGCACGTTGATCGAAACCGATCACGGCCAATGCTGCATCGAGGATCTGCGGCCCGGCAACCTTATCCAGACTGCCGATAACGGCATGCAGCCCATCCGCTGGATCGGCTCGATCAAGCTGGATGCCCGCGCACTGGCGGCCAACCCCAAGCTGCGCCCCATCCGCATCCGGGCCGGGGCGCTGGGGAACGGGACGCCGTCCTCGGACCTTGTGCTTTCGCCGCAGCATCGGGTGCTGGTCCGCTCGCGCATCGCACAAAAGATGTTCGGCGCCACAGAAGTGCTGGTCGCCGCCAGGCAATTGCTGCTGCTTGACGGTATCGACATCGCTACCGACCTGACCGAGGTTGAATATTTCCACATGCTCTTTGACCGGCATGAGGTCGTGATCTCGAACGGTGCGCTGACCGAGTCGCTTTATACAGGTGCACAGGCCCTGCAAGCGGTCGGCAAGGCGGCTAGGGACGAGATCTTTACGCTTTTCCCGCAACTGGGTGAGCAAGGGTTTGAACCAGCCCCAGCCCGCCCCCTGCCTTCGGGCCGCCGCGCGCGCAAGCTTGCAAACCGCCATCTGCAAAACCATCGCCCGATGATGTGTTGACCGTAGCCGCACGCCAAATGGGTCACGGCATCCGCCCTGGCCCATTTGGACGGCACGCGATCAACGCTTTAGCAATCAGGCAGGCACGGTTTCGCCACGCAACAGCGGCAGCAGGATGCGGCCCTGATACCCGGTCTGTTGCAGATAGGGCGTGTCGGACAGGATGAACCTGGTTATCCCCTGCCTGGCTTATTCCCGCGGCGAATTGGCAACCTCTTCGGCAGAGCCAACCAGCCAGGTGGTTGCGGCACCGCCTGCTCTGAACTTGCCGGGCGTGGTGTAAAAGCACCTCGCCCCGCTGTTGCAGATCCCCGCTGTTGCAGATCCAGCAACCGCTACTGGCCATGCGCCACAACCCGGCGATGGTCATGCCCGCCAGCCCCCTCGATCGCAGCCATCTGTGCGACCTTTGCCTCGGCATCGCGCCATGCCTCGGCACTGGTGTCGCGGATCAGTGGATACATAGCTCTTGCCATCTGACTATGCACCGCAGCCACGATCCCGTCCCGGTCCACGCCGACATTCCGGCGACATGGCTGCTGAAGATTGGAGAGCAGGAATTCAAGTTAAACCATTCGTTCGCAGGCAACAGCATGAAGCCGGAAATTCTCTGGCCTGTCCTTATGCCATTGCCACAGGTCCTGCCCCAAGGCCAAGGAACTGAAGCCAGTCAGCGTGATTGTTACCGTTCCCGTCCCGCCGATCATCGACCGCAAAACTTTCGAGGCGGTTCAGAAGCTGCTCAAAGCCCGCAATCCCAAGGTCATACCCGCCCGCGTCATCAGTGGCCCAACCATGCTGACCGGCCTGATCCATTGCGCCAAATGCGGCGAGGCCATGACTATCCGCACCGGCAAAGGCGGGCGCTATCGCTATTATGCCTGCTTGATGAAGGCGCGGCGGGGTCCGACCGCCTGCGAGGGCATGGCCGTGCCGATGGAAAGCTGGACGATCTTGTCGTCAATCACCTTGAGAAACAGCTATTTCAGCCTGAGCGGCTGGAAACCGTTCTTGCCGCTGTACTCAACCGCAGGGAGGAACATGCAGGGCGCCGCCGCGAGCATATCGCCGAGTTGAGCAAGCGCGCCACAGAACCGGAACTGCGCCTCAAGCGGCTCTATGGCGCTATCGAGGCGGGCATTGCCGATCTGGACGACCCGGCGCTGAAAGACCGCATCGACGGCCTCAAGGCCACCCGCCTATCGCGTCCTTCACGGGGTCGAAGATGGCCCGGAGGTCGGCGCGGGCTGGAAGGATGTCGGCGAAAAGGCCGGCGACTACACTTCGCTGGTGATCGAGGATCCCGCCTTGCCGCAGCCGATCCGCGTCAACTTTTTCCGGGACGGCAACACAAGACGGCCTGGTCGCTGCATTGGAGCCGCTCCGCGTGGCGGGCGGGACTGAAAGCCATGCGCTATCGCGTCATCTCCGCGTTCAAAACTCTCATCCCGTTATTCGCAGAAAGGCCGTCTCATCCCGTCGTCCCGCTCCGGCGCGCGCAGCGAAGCCTCTGGCCGACGTCGCGCCTTGCCCTTGACCGCAGCGAGCACGCTGGAGGGCGAGCCGAGACAGGGAGATTGTGCAATATGCCGGTCTCATGCTGGCTGGCGTACTCGTGATCACAGCCTGTCCGGTCGCCGTATCGGCGCAGGCCGCACCAGTGGCGGGCGTGAATTCCGTCGATCCCTATGCCGGCTTCATCACCGAAGCCTCCCAGCGTTTCGGCGCTCCCGAACGCTGGATTCGCGCCGTGCTGCGCGCCGAGAGCGCACAATCCCGTCGGCCGGAGCGATGGGGCTGATGCAGGTGATGCCCGAGACATGGGCGGGCCTGCGCGAACGCCATGGCCTCGGCCGCGATCCCTATGACCCCCGCGACAACATCATGGCGGGTGCGGCTTATCTGCGCGCAATGTGGGACCGTTACGGCAATGTCGCTGCAATGCTCGCGGCCTGCAATGCCGGTCCCGGCCGCTACGACGAACATCGCACGACCGGCCGCGCCTTGCCCGCCGAGACGCGCGCCTATGTCACCGCGCTTGCGCCAGTTCCGGGCAGCGCGGTCACACCCGAAACATCCGCGCCAGCACCACCACCGCCGCCCGACTGGCGCGATGCGCCGCTCTTCGTCATGCGTCCGAGCGCCAGGCGAAGCGCCGATCCGGTGCAGACCATCGGCACATCAGGCGACGCTCGTCCGACCGTTCCGGTGCGCGAGCGCCGCGATGCGGAGCCGCGTGACGGCGGCATGTTCATCACGCGGGCCGACGACGGGAGAGCGCCGTGACGATGGCGCTCCCGCGTCTGTTCGCGCTGGTTTCGGTGTGCAGTCAGGCAGGGTCGCGCCTGGCTGCATTTCCAGTTGGAAGGGCGGAAAGGTCAGAAAGGGCGAACGGCCGCCCGTAATTTGCCAGGCGCCCCATCTGCGGGCGCAGTGGTCGTGAGTGGCGCTAAAGTATCGTCCCCGAAACCACGCAGGAGGCGGACGATGGAATTCTTTTGTGGGCTGGATGTCGCGACCGAGGAGACGGCGGTATGCGTCGTCGATAATCATGGCGAGGTGCATTTGACGGTGAAGGTCGCGACCGAGCCGGATGCGCTGTTCGCCGTACTGAAACCGTTTGTGACGCGGCTCAGGCGCGTCGGTCTTGAAGCGGGATCGTTGTCACCCTGGCTGCAGCCGGAGTTGCTGAAGCTCGGCCTGCCAGCGACCTGCCTGGAGACGCAGCATGTACGTGCGGCGATGTCGGCGCAGCGCAACAAGACCGACGAGAAGGACACCCTCGGCATTGCCTATATCATGCGCACCGGCGGGTTCCGCGCCGCGCATGTGAAAACGGAGAGTTGCTACCGGATGCGCCTGCTTCTGACACACCGGCGCAACCTGAAACGCAGGTTTCTCGACCTGGAGAACGCCGTCCGCCATTCGCTCAAGAGTTTTGGGATCAAGCTCGGCGGCGTCTCGCGCAGCAAGTTCGACCAGGCGGTGCGCGAGGCCGCGGCGGATGATCCGTTCATTGCCGAGTTGACGGACGCCATGCTGACGGCGCGGGCGGCGCTGTGGAAGGAGTATTGCCGGCTAAGATGGTGGCGCAGAGCGAACTGCGCCGCCGCTTCATGGCGATCCCCGGCGTCTGACCTGTGATGGCGCTGTCCTTCATGACGGCGATGCCGATGTCGGGCGCGCGCTCTACGAGGCGGCGTCCGGTCTGATGACCCTCTTCAAAGGCAAGGACAAGACCTAGGGCCAGCAGATCGCCAGACGTTCCTGCCAACGCAAAGCGGTGGTGGCGGTAGCACGCAAGCTGGCGGTGATCATGCACGCCATGTGGAGCGACGGAACCTTCTATGTCGGCGATCAGACGGAGGCTGAAACCGACGCGGCCAAGCGCGCGCAGATCAAGGCGCGCAAGCATCTGGGAGCGCACGCATGAACCGATCATCGGCAATTGAAACGCATCGCGTCCGCAAGGTGACGGACGCCATTTGAACACACGAGCTCCGCTCCGGCGGATGAAGACCGATGCAGACCATCAACGACGGAACGCACGATATCTTGTCTGCGGCCGCACCGGACATCAACCGACCGGACCGCGCCCGAGTGCCTGTGACAATGCTTCGTCAGTCCGATGGAAAAATGCGCTGCGACGGTTCGGGCGCTGCCGAGATGCAGCCGGAACACCCCGTCGCAAAGCGCGGACGAGTGCAAGGCGCATCGGAACTCGAAGACTGGAGGAAGCAGCGTGATACCTGCAAGAAAAGCGTATATCTTCGTAACCTGAAGGAAAAACGACGATGGATGCAAAGTCTCGCCAAACACGACCGATTAAGAGGGCAAGATAAAGGAAACCGGCACCGTGCGGCGGCGGTTTCTGGGCAGGCCCTTGTCTGCACACTGTTTTGGGGCGGCGCTGGCGGCACCTTGGTTTTGGACGCCGCGCGTCGCGTCATGGCGCAACGCCTTGGCTTTACAGGGTTTCGGCCGGCACCATGGCCCGAAACCGGGCGGTTTTCGGCATTTCCGGCCGGCGGCGTGTCTTTGAGCGCCGATGATGAATTTCGCTTCCGACCGAAGCCCGGCCGCATCCGATCCGACACGCCGAAGGCCGGCAAGACCAGAAGTTTTTTCACGCAGGTCAAGATGATTACCCGCCAGCATCAGGCGGCCTCTCGTCGCGGTCATCGTCGTCATCGTTGCCCCGCTCCAGATCGGCGGCGACCACGAAGGGCGGCAAGGCCACGCGCTCCGCCAAGGGGCCGGGCCTGAAACGGGGAAGCGGCGCGGCCTTCGTCCGTGCCCGCACCTTGTCGGGCGGATGGAAACACAGCGCTCGGGGAATCCGCCGCGTCGTCATCAAGACCCGCAGCCACGGCGCAAGCGTGTAGCTCAGGAACTCGCGGCCCTTCTGTTCCGAGTTGCTCCATGTCGCACGTTCCAGATCGCCCAGCATCGGGCTGGGGATGTTGAAGGCGCGGGCGATCTCCTGAATCTGGAACTTGCGGTTTTCCAGAAACTGCGCGTCCGTCGAGTTGAAGGTGAACGGGGTGAAATCCATCCCGTCGAAAAGAATCGCCGTGCGGCCATGATCCTCGTCCTCATGCGCCGTGCGCCACGCATCCCGCGCCGCCTTCACCGCTTCCTCGCCCATACCTTTCGGGATCTTCAGCGCCCCCGAGGGACGGGCACCGCGCGTGAACAGTTTGCCCGCGTGACGATCCAGAGCAACCGCGATCCCGATGGCCTCTCGCGCCAGCGACAGCGGGCAGCGGTCAAGCGGCGGCAGAAGGTGGATCACATCGCGGGCCGGGATCGGGCGATTGTTGAGCCGATAGCGGCGTTCGCCGGTCTCAAGGTCGAGGTCGAATTGCAGGAAGCTCGGGCGATAGCGGATGATCTCCCGCTCCTCTCCATTGGCCCGGTTGACCCATGCCAGCCCGCCAGCATCGCTCATCAGGGCATCACGGACGATCTGGCGGATCAGCTCAAAGCCGGTCATCCAGTCGTCTGCCTCATCGCGCAGCAGCGCCAGCACCGGATGCTCAGGCACGTCGATTTCGGTCTGGCCCTCGATCCGCTTCACCGTCACGTCGAGCGAGGCAACGGCTTCCGAAATCAGCTGGATCGCATTGGCAACCGCAGGGACGCGCAGCGCAGCCGAGGTGCTGACGACGATCCCGGTCGTGGTCGCCTCCGCGCCGAATACCTCAACCAGCGCCGCGTCAGGCGATGCCAGCGATTTCCTCTCGGGCGCGAAGGTCTTGCGCAGGGTGGTCCAGATGCTCATGGACCAGTTTATGCGACCGGCAATGGCGGTGACGGAAGCTGGCAAAACCATGCAAAGTGCAGAAATGTGTCGCAAACTTATGCATCAGCGACCACGCCGCCATGCCAGCAACTGGCCCCTTTCAGCAAACCACCGGCCCATGGGCCTGCGCACGGGCATGCCACTGTCCAGATCTGCGGCCCAACGGCGGGCAGTATCGACTGAAACGTCCAGGCATGCTGCGATGGCTCGCATACCCCATAACGGCCGGTTCAGCTTCAAAACTGAATCTATGCGCTACCGATCCAGTGGTGGTTGATCGTTTTTTGCCTGTTTCGCCAGCATGTTTTTCTGCCTTCCCGTCATCTGCCCTCTCCATCTCATTGACCTGAAATCAGAAAGCCTACTTCCCGCAAATGTAGCGCCCGGCCCCCCCGCCGGTCCCCGCTAAAGGCCCAAAGCCCAGACCACCCCCCGGACAAGAACCGGCACCCGCCAGTCACCCGCGCAACGTTCCGCCTCAAGGATCGCTTGGATATAGCTGGCACCGTCCCAAAGCACCGTCTGGCCGCCATCATCCTCAATCAGCAGGACCATGAACCGAGCCGGACAGGCAGTAGGCGCTCCGAGTGGGATCAGCGCATCACGGCAAGCGCGGCCCGCTTGCCGACAGGCCAACAAACTCGATCCGGTCAGGGCCGCAAAGCGCAGCATGTGTCATACTCTCACACCCCGCACCCCGCACCTGCGCCACGGTCAGCCAACGCCAGCAGAACCAGCTTGGCCGATGGCTTCAAACCTCGCTGCTGGAACGCCCGGTTCATCGCTACATGGCTCATGCCAGGCACCGGATTTCTGGTTTACAGTAAAGCGCATCGTTCCCGCTATGCCCTCTTTCTGTCCCCCGCTCCTGAAAGACGCTTTCTTCGCAGGGTCAATGCGCTTAGCGTTTTCGCGCATATCCCTGCACTTTTCCTTTCTCTCTGGTTTTTCGGCCCGGCGACGCCTATTTCATGCGTCATGCAAGGAAAGACCGCTGCGATGAAAGACCTGACCAACTCCGAAGCCGATGCTCTGATCGCGGATATGGGCCGCAAAGCGCGCGAAGCCGCCTCGGTGCTGGCCGAAGCCACGGCCGAGCGTAAGCACGCCGCCCTGATCAGTGCCGCCGATGCAATCCTGAAGGCCGGGGATGCGATCCTCGACGCCAATATTCTGGACATGCACCACGCCGGGGAAAAAGGTCTGTCGCCAGCCATGCTGGACCGGCTGAAGCTTGATCCCGACCGCATCCGCGCCATGGCCGATGGCCTGCGCTCAGTCGCGGAACAGTCCGACCCGGTCGGACGGGTTCTTGCAGAATGGGACCGGCCGAACGGGCTGCATATCCAGCGCGTGGCGACCCCTTTGGGTGTCATCGGCGTGATCTATGAAAGCCGGCCGAACGTCACCGCGGATGCGGCGGCGCTGGCGCTAAAGGCTGGCAATGCCGTGATCCTGCGCGGCGGATCCGAAAGCCTGAACAGCGCGACTGCGATCCATCAGGCGCTGGTTACCGGCCTGCGCCAGGCCGGTCTGCCCGAGACAGCGGTCCAGATGGTGCCGACCCGCGACCGCGAAGCGGTGGCCGCAATGCTGCGGGCGCAAGAGTTCATCGACGTAATCGTGCCGCGCGGCGGCAAGGGACTGGTCGGACTGGTCCAGCGCGAGGCCCGCGTGCCGGTTTTCGCCCATCTCGAAGGTATCTGCCATGTTTATGCCGACCGCGACGCCGATCTTGAAAAAGCTCGCCGCGTGGTTCTGAACGCCAAAACCCGGCGCACCGGCATTTGCGGCGCAGCTGAATGCCTGCTGATCGACTGGCAGTTCTACACCAAACACGGCACAGTCCTGGTCCAGGATCTGCTGGACGCCGGGGTCGAGGTGCGGGCCGAAGGTGAACTGGCAAAGATCCCGGGTACGATCCCCGCCGAGCCTTCGGATTTCGGGCAAGAATTCCTCGACAAGATCATCGCCATCAGACTGGTCGATGGTGTGGAAGAGGCGATCGCCCATATCCGTCGCTTTGGCTCGGGCCATACCGAGTCGGTCCTGACCGAAAATGACGCGACCGCCGAACGCTTCTTCAAAGGGCTCGACAGCGCCATTCTGATGCGCAACGCCTCGACCCAGTTCGCCGACGGCGGCGAATTCGGTATGGGTGCTGAAATCGGCATCGCCACCGGCAAGATGCATGCGCGCGGGCCTGTGGGGGCAGAACAGCTGACCAGCTTTAAATATCTGGTCATCGGTGACGGCACCGTCCGCACCTAAAGAAAACACAAGGGATGCGCTGACTTATGGCGCATCCCTCAGGTATTTTCCAGCATAAGCCCGTACAGCTCAGCCGGTCAGAACGAGATCTCACCCCCGATATCGTCCAACTCCCACTTGAGGGGACGGGCGGCGGCGCGCGCGCAGGCCGAGAGCAGCATGAAATGCACCTCTGACGCGGCTGGTTCGGGTCGTTCCCGGCCGGTTGTCAGGTCAAGCCACGACCACAGCGCCGGGTCCTGACGCACGCGGCTGGCCTCGGCCATCAGTCGCCAGCCCTGCGCGCCCCGGCAGACAAGCACACTGCCGCCCCAGGGCAAGGCAGTCTCAAAGCACATCAGCCCCAGCAGGATCATACGCGCCTCCATCCGGGGCAGGTCGCCCCCGGCCTCAAGGCGGATGCGCAACCGGCCACCTTTTTCGTCCGCGGCCAGCAGTGACGCCAGTTCGGGCACGCCCACGCGCTGGTTCGGCTTGGCATGACCAAAGGCCATGCGGAACCAATGCAGCCTCGCCCGTGCGGCATCGACGCTATCGGCGATAAGTTGCATCTCTGCGCTGGCCCCGATGCCCGGATAAGCGCCCGAAAGCTGCAACAACTCCAGCCCGTTCCCGATCGCGCCAAAGGGCGAGACGATGTCATGGCACATCCGGGCAGCGACCAGCGTCGCCAGATATTCGGGTGATAGCGCCTCGGATGGGTCGGGCACGTGGCGGATTGTCAGATCATCCATGGGGAATTAGCCTGCATCATGGTTGTAAAAAGGGCGCGAGATGAACGAAATCCTTGAGCCGGGCATGATCGTACGCCACCCGGGGGCGCCCGAATGGGGGACCGGACAAGTCCAGTCGCGGATCGGAGATCGCATCACCATCAATTTTGCTAATGCCGGCAAACAGGTAGTCAACGGCAAACATATCCATCTTGAACTCGTCACCACTGACCCATTCGACCAATAAGGCTAGACTAATTCAACTTTAGCGCGAGTCAATCGCCACAACCGGTTATCCTGTGATTAGCCGCGCTAAGCGGTTGCAATGTCTCGTGCTCCCGCCTAGACACGGGCCCTGATACAAAAGGCGGGGTTCCAAGCCGTAACCATGACGCCAGAAACGTCTTATTTCTCAACCCGTCTCGCCACGGACGAAGCTGATCTGCTGGCAGCGCAGCGCCTGCGCTATCGCGTCTTTGTCGAAGAGCTGGGCGGAGACGGTGCTCTGGTCGATCATCAGGGCCGATTCGAACGTGACGAGTTCGACCCCGTCGTCGATCATCTGGTGCTGGTCGATGCTCGCCGTTCGCGCGATGATCTGGACCATGTGGTCGGAGCATATCGCCTGCTGTCGGGCGAGCGGGCAGAAAGCTTTGGCCGCTTTTACTGTGATAGTGAATACGACCTGGCACCGCTGCGTACCTCGGGCCGGTCGCTGCTGGAACTGGGCCGCTCATGCGTTGATCCCGCATATCGCGGCGGATCTGGCATGTTCCTGATCTGGAACGCGCTGGCCGAATACGTGCTGGCGCGCGAGATCGAGATCCTGTTCGGCGTTGCCTCATTCCACGGCACCGATATCGGGGCGCTGGCCCAGTCGCTGAGCTGGCTGTATCATCACCATCTGGCGCCTGAAACGATCCGCCCCCATGCCCGTGCCGATGGCTATCATGCCATGGACCTGATCCCGGCCGACCAGCTTGACCGCCGCACCGCGATGAAGGCGATGCCGGCGTTGATCAAGGCTTATCTGCGGCTTGGCGGCATGGTCGGCGAAGGCGCATGGCTTGATCACGCCTTTAATACAACTGATGTCTTTCTGATGGTGGACACCAAGGCCATGTCGGAAAAGCACCGTAAATTCTACGAGACCCGCCCACGGCCATGAGCGAGGGCAACCGTGCCACATGGCGGGACACGGTGCCGCCGCCTGCCCTGCCGCGCCCCGGCGCCATGGGTTGGCTGCGCGTTGCATTGCGCGGCGGCGGGATCATCCTTGTCCTATTGATCGGTGTCCTGCTGATCGTACCCCTGCGAACAGCCGAGCGGCTGTTCACCGGCCCGCGCCGCCCCCTGACCGGGCCATGGGTTCAGGGCGTCTGCCGCATCTGCCTGTGGATCCTGGGACTGAAATGGCGCTGCATCGGCCAGCCCTTGCGCGGCCCGGGCGCGGTGGTGGCCAACCACTCAAGCTGGCTTGATATCTTTGTCCTGAACGCGGCCATGCCCGTGTTCTTTGTCTCAAAGGCCGAGGTCGCGGGCTGGCCGGGCATCAATATCCTGACCCGGGTCACGAATACGCATTTCGTCACCCGCGACCCCAAACTGGCACGCGAACAGGCCGAGGAATTTGCCGCCCGCACCCGCGCCGGCCACCGCCTGCTGTTTTTCCCCGAAGGGACCAGCAGCGACGGGCAGCGTGTGCTGCCCTTTAAACCGACGCTGTTTCAGGGCTTTCTGGACCCTTCGCTACCCGAGGATCTGGCGATCCAGCCGATGAGCGCGACCTATCACGCGCCGCAAGGCCGCGATCCGCGCTTTTATGGGTGGTGGGGCGACATGGATCTGGGGCCGCATCTGCTGGCGGTGCTGGCGCAGTCTCCGCAAGGCTCGGTCACCGTACGGCTGCACGATCCGATCCCGGTCGGGGGTGAGACCCGCAAGACATTGGCCGCCAAGGCCGGGACTGCCGTCCGCGAGGGTTTCTCGCAGGGCTGATCCCGGCCTGGCAGGTGGCAAACTTACAGCGGCCAGAACAGCGGGATGGTCAGGCAGGCGACAATGCCGCAGATGATGTCCAGAGGCACGCCGACCTTGACGAAATCGCTGAAGCGATAGCCGCCGGGGCCATAGACCATCAGATGGGTCTGATAGCCGATGGGCGTGGCAAAAGCGACGGTGGCCGAGAACATGACCGCCACCACATAGGCACGTGGATCATGGCCAAGCGACTTTGCCAGGGCAATCGCCACCGGGGTCAAAAGCACGGCGACCGCATTGTTCGACAGCACCTCGGTCATCACAAGCCCAAGGAAATAGACCGCGATAAGCGTCGCAAAGGGCGGCAGGCCCTGCAACAGGGGCGAAATAACCTCGACCACCAGGTTGACAGTGCCGGTATGCTCCATCGCCGCTCCGACCGCCAGCATGGCAAAGATCATCGCCATCAGCCGCGCATCGACAAAAGAGAACGCCTCTTCGGCATCGACGCAGCGGGTGATCAGGATCAGCGCCGCGGCGACAAAGGCCAGCGCCATGATCGGTGCCGTATCCACCGCCGCCAGCGTCACGACCGCAAGCAGGCACAGAATGGCAATCGGAGCCTTTGAGCGCCGGAACGGCCGCGCCGAGGGGCGCGAGACGTCGACCAGCTCCATATCTGCGGCGAGGCGGGCGATATCTTCGGGCGCCCCCTCCAGCAGCAGCGTATCGCCAACCTGCACCACCAGATCATCAAGCTGGCGACCGATGTTCTGGCTGCGGCGATGCGCAGCAAGCACATAGACGCCATAGCGACGGCGCAAACGCATGTCGCCCAGACGCCGCCCGACCAGCCGCGCACCGGGCGAGATCAGCACCTCGACCGTTTCAGTCGCAACCGAGCTGAGCTTATCGACCATCTGGAAGTTCTTGTTGGCCTGCATCTCAAGCAGTTCAGCCATTTCCGAACGCAGCACGACGCGGTCGCCCGGCTCAAGCACCACCTCTTCCAGATTGCGGCGCAGCGAGGCATCGCCCCGCAGCACGTCGATCACCCGCACCGAATCACGCTTGAAGATCGGCGCGGTCAGGACCGGCTGGCCGACAAGGCTGGAATCCTCGGGGACGGCGACTTCGGTGAAATATTTCATCTCACGCCTGGTACCCAGAAATCCGGCAAGCGAGGTACGCTCGGGCAAAATTTTCCAGCCGATCAGCACGAAATAGGCAATCCCGGCAAGGGTGATGGCGATGCCGACCGGTGCGATCTCGAAGATGGTAAAGGGGGTCATCCCCGCTTCGCGCGCAACACCATCGACCAGCAGGTTGGTCGAGGTCCCGATCAGCGTGATCATCCCGCCCAGAATGGTGAAATAGCTGAGCGGCATCAGGAATTTCGACGGCGAGGTGCCAAGCTGCACCGCCAGCTGGATAAAAATCGGGATCATCACCGCCACGACGGGTGTGTTGTTCATGATCGCAGAGGCGACAATGACAAAGCCAAACAGCCCGCACAGGGTCAGCCGGGGATGCTTGTCAGCCCGCGCCGTGACCAGCCGCGACATGATCTCAAGCGCACCGGTCCTGAGAAGCCCCCCCATGATCAGGAACATGAAGGCGATCGTCCAGGGCGCCGAGTTCGACAGCACCGAAGCTGCGTCCTTGACCGGCAACAGACCCAAAATCATCAGCACCGCCGCAGTGCCGATGGCAATGACCTCTGGCGGGCGGCGTTCGCGGATAAACTCGATAAACATGACCGTCACGATAATCAGCATCGTGACAGCCGCAGTGGAGCCGGTCAGTTCAAAACCCAACATGCCAACCTGTTTCCATAGCGCCGCGAAATCACGGCCCTTTCGATGGGAGATAGAATTATTTTCCCCGCCGCGGCAAGTTAAAGCGCCGGAAACAGACGCGGATCAGACAGAGGGTTGCGTAACTGCCAGCCTGCCACCCTGACGCACCGGCTCGACCGCCACGGCTTTACCCGTGCGGTCGTCGGTGGTGACCAGAACGCCCGACAGCGTCGCCTCGCCCTCGGCGGGGGCGAAACGCTCGGACACCATTCCGGTCAGAAAGCGGCGCAGCGGCTCGGCCTTATCCATGCCGATCACGCTGTCATAATCGCCGCACATCCCGGCATCGGTCTGATAGGCCGTGCCGCGATTGAGGATCATCGTATCGGCAGTCGGCACATGGGTATGGGTGCCGACGACCAGACTGGCGCGGCCATCGCACCAGTGACCCATCGCCATCTTTTCGCTGGTAGCCTCGGCATGGATGTCGACCACGCTGGCCTGTACGAGCCCGCCCAGCGGATGCGCCTTGAGCACCGCTTCGATGGCCGAGAACGGATCATCAAAGGGCCGCTTCATGAAAACCTGCCCCAGCACCTGCGCCACCAGAACCTTGCGGCCCCGCGTCGCCTCAAAGACCCGGGCACCCCGGCCAGGGGCGGCCTTTGAGTAGTTCAGCGGCCGGATGATGCGCGGCTCTGCCTCGATAAAGGACAGCATCTCTTTCTGGTCGAAAGCATGGTCGCCCAGAGTGATGCAATCGGCACCGGCATCAAGGATCAGCTTGGCATGACCTCCGGTCAGTCCCATGCCGCCTGATGCGTTCTCACCATTGACGATGGTGAAATCGACACCCAAACGTTCCTTGAGCGGGCCAAGCCCCTCAGCAACCGCGCGCCGGCCCGCGCGCCCCATTACATCGCCAAGATAGAGAATACGCATGGCTGAATGGGTTAGGCGAAAGCCGAGGTGGGCTCAAGCCCCGTCGGCCGCATGATGGCGGGAACTATAGCAGCCATGCGCCCAACACCGCCCCTGCAAGGGCAACGACCGCGCCCAGCACGACGCCACCCCAAAAGCCGCGCCCCTTGCCCGGCTGCGCAGGCGCTGGGGTTTCGCGCAGCAGTTCGGGCATCCGACGCTCAAGAAACTCGGGCAAAAGCGGGGCAAAGCGGCCCAGCACCTGCACGGCGCGGGTCAGATCGCGCGCAGCCGCCCGAGGGCCGAGATTGTCGCGGATATAGCTTTCAACCACTGGCCGCGCGACCTCCCACATGTTGATCTGCGGATCAAGCGAGCGCGCGACCCCTTCGACCACCACCATCGTACGCTGCAGCAGCAGCAGTTCGGTCCGGGTGGCCATGCCGAAACGTTCGGTGACCTCGAACAGATAGGCCAGCAGATTGGCCATCGAGATGCGGCTGGCATCGGCGCCAAAAATCGGCTCGCCCACCGCACGCAGGGCACGGGCGAACTCTCGGATGTCGCGGTCGCGCGGGACATAGCCCGCCTCGAAATGCACGCGCGCCACCCGCTCATAATCGCGGCGGATAAAGCCCATCAGGATCTCGGCATAGACCCGCCGGGTATACTCGTCGATCTCACCCATGATGCCGAAATCATAGATGACGATATCGCCATTGCCTGCCACCTTCAGGTTGCCCTGATGCATGTCGGCATGAAAATAACCGTCGCGCAGCGCGTGGCGCAGAAACAGCTGCAACACTCGCCCGCCCAAGGCTGGCAAGTCATGGCCGGCCTCTTTGAGCGCAGCGATATCGCCCATCGGAATGCCCTCGGCCCAGTCGGTCGTCAGCACACGCCGGGCGCTGAGATGCCAGTAAGGGACAGGTACGGCCATGCCCTCATCGCCCGAGGTATTCTCGGCGAACTCCGAGGCGGATGCGGCCTCCAGCCGCAGGTCCAGCTCTCCGGCGACAACCGATTCGAAATGGCTGATAACGTCGCGCGGGCGCAGACGACGGGTCGCGGGCGACAGCGCCTCGATCATCGCAGCGGCGAAATGGAACGCGTCGATGTCACGGCGGAAGGCCGCCTCGATGTCCGGACGCAGCACCTTGACCGCGACCTCGCGTCCGTTGTCGATGCGCCGCGCGCGATGAACCTGCGCGATCGAGGCCGCAGCCACAGGTTCAGAGAATTCACTGAACAGCGTCCCGACCGGACGGCCAAGATCGGCAGCGACGGTGCGCAGCGCCTGATCCTGTGAAAATGGCGACAGCCGGTCCTGCAGCATGGAAAGCTGATTGGCCAGTTCGATCCCCACCACATCGGGGCGGGTCGAGAGGATCTGGCCGAATTTCACATAGGCCGGCCCCAGCGCGGTAATCGCGCGGGTAACAGGTGGCAGGTTCGGATCGCCCTTGTAGCCAAGCCAGGCAAAGGGCCAGCCAAGGATACGCGCCGCGACCCGGATATGGGCGGGTGCATTCATCGCATCCAGCGCAACCTTCATCGCGCCGGTACGCTCGAACGTGGCGCCGGTACGGATCAGGCGCCAGATGTTATGCGGCCCGCGCATTCAGAGCTTCCAGCCGGAATGCAGAGCGGCGATTCCCATGGACAGGTTGCGCCATTGCACACGGCCGAAGCCCGCCTCACGGATCATCGCGGCAAAGCTTTCCTGATCCGGAAAGCGGCGGATCGATTCGACCAGATACTGATAGCTGTCGCGGTCGCCTGCGACGACCTGGCCCATCACCGGGATCACGTTGAAGGAATAGCGGTCATAGAGCCATTGCAGCATCGGCACCGGCATCTGGCTGAATTCCAGCACCATCAGCCGCCCGCCGGGCTTGAGCACGCGCCGCGCCTCGGCCAGCGCATCGGGAATGCGGGTGACGTTACGAATGCCGAAGCTGATCGTGTAGCGGTCAAAGCTGTTATCGGCAAAGGGCAGCTGCATCGCATCGCCCGTGACCCAGGCAAGACGCTCGGCAAGCTTGCCGGCCTCGGCGCGCTTGCGCCCCTCGACCAGCATCGATTCGGTCATGTCACAGACAGTGACGCGTGCCCCCGGCGCACGTTCGAGAAAGCGAAAGGCGATATCCCCGGTGCCACCCGCCACATCCAGCAGGTGCTGACCGTCGCGCGGCGCCAGCCAGTCCATCATCGCCGTCTTCCACAGGCGATGAACGCCGGCGCTCATCAGGTCATTCATGACATCATAGCGCGAGGCGACGCGCGAGAAGACGCCATGGACCAGCCCGGCCTTGTCCTTTTCGGCCACGGTGCGAAAGCCGAAATGGGTATTCTTTGGCTCCTCAGGGATCATGTCGCTTGTCCATCCGTCGTTTCGCGCCCAGATAGTCCTAAAGTGCGCCGCGCGCCATAGCAGGGGACGCGGCCGCACCATGCGACGAACAGGAAGAAAATGCCAGAACTGCCAGAGGTCGAAACCGTCCGGCGCGGCCTTGAGCCGCATCTGACAAACCGCATCATCACCCGCGCCGAGGCCCGCCGCCCCGATCTGCGCCGTCCCCTGCCCCCCGATATGGTGCAGGTGCTGACCGGTGCGCGGGTGACGGGTCTGCGCCGACGCTCAAAGTATATCCTTGCCGATCTTGAGGATCGCGGCAGCCTGCTTTTGCATCTGGGCATGTCGGGGCGGATGCTGATCGAGGGGGAAAGTCAGGGCGACTTTCATCGCGACCCGGCGATTCTGCCGCGCCACGACCATGTCGTGCTGTGGACCGAGGAGGGCACGCGCATCACCTTTAACGATGCGCGGCGATTCGGCCTGATTGATCTGGTCGCCCCGGGAGAGAGCCACCCGCTACTAGCCCATCTGGGGCCCGAACCGCTGTCGGACACCTTTACGCCAGAAAAGCTGTTACAGGCCCTTGCCGGGCGGCGCATGCCGATCAAAGCGGCGCTGCTTGATCAGCGAATCGTGGCTGGGCTTGGCAATATCTATGTCTCGGAGGCGCTTTACCGTGCCGGTATCGACCCGCGCCGCCTGGCAGGCGCGGTCGCTGAGGCCGAGATAGCGGCGCTGGTCAATCATGTCCGGGCGGTACTTGAGGAAGCAATCGCCGCAGGCGGTTCATCGCTTCGCGATCACCGGCAGGCGACGGGAGAGCTTGGCTATTTCCAGCATTCCTTTCGCGTCTATGACCGCGAGGGGGCTCCCTGCCCGACCCCTGGCTGTACCGGCGCCATCGCCCGGATCGTGCAATCGGGACGGTCGAGCTATTTTTGCCCGGTCTGTCAAAGGTAAAGCCGCCTGCGGCGGCTGCCTCCGGCGGGGATATTTGCAGCACGGAAGAGCAATGCTGGTCTTGCCACTGTGCTTTTGCTAGAACTCGCGGTCAGCTTGTTTGCAAAAGGCGAAGAGTCGATGGCTTACCAGACCCTCACCGTTGAGATCGACGACTATGTGGCGCTGATCCGATTGAACCGGCCAGAGGCATTGAATGCGCTGAACTCACAGCTGCTGGACGAGCTGGGCGATGCCCTGGCCGAGGCCGACCGGAATGAAAAAGTGCGCTGCATCGTATTGACCGGCAGCGAAAAGGCTTTTGCCGCAGGGGCCGACATCAAAGAGATGGCCAGCAAGAGCTTTGTCGATGTTTATACGGGCGATCTTTTCGGCGCGCAGGTTGATCGCATCACCGCGACGCGCAAGCCGATCATCGCGGCCGTCGCAGGTTATGCCCTAGGGGGTGGCTGTGAACTTGCCATGGCCTGCGACTTTATCATCTGTGCCGATAACGCGAAATTCGGTCAGCCCGAGATCAATCTGGGCGTGATCGCCGGTATCGGTGGCACCCAGCGACTGACCCGTTTTGTCGGCAAGTCGAAGGCCATGGAAATGCACCTGACCGGCCGGTTCATGGATGCGGCCGAGGCTGAGCGCTCGGGCCTGGTGAGCCGGGTGGTTCCAGCAGCAAAGCTGATCCCTGAGGCCCTGACCGCCGCCAAGAAGATCGCCGAGAAGTCACAAATTGCCATCATGGCCGCGAAAGAGGCTGTGAATCGCGCTTATGAAACCACTTTGCGCGAGGGTATCCTGTTTGAGCGGCGTTGCTTTTTGTCGCTCTTTGCAACCGAGGACCAGAAGGAAGGTATGGCCGCTTTTCTGGAAAAGCGTGAGCCGCAGTTCCGCGACAAGTGATTCCCGCTTGGCATTTGCACCGGTCCGCTGTATAGGCCCGGGCTTACATGCGCGTGGGCCCGCTTAAGGCAAGAATCATGTCCGCCTGATCAGGCGGTGCCGTGGGCTTTTGCGTAACCGAGATACGAGATTTGGAGACACAGAACCCATGGCAAATACGCCTCAGTCGAAAAAGCGCGCGCGTCAGCTTGAGCGCCGGACCGCCATCAACAAGGCACGCCGCTCGCGGATCCGCACCTTCCTGCGCAAGGTCGAAGAGGCCATCGCCAGCGGCGATATCGAAGCAGCTCGCGAAGCCCTGCGCGTCGCTCAGCCTGAGCTGATGCGTGGCGTGACCAAAGGCATCGTCCACAAGAACACCGCGGCGCGCAAAATCTCGCGTCTGGCCGGCCGCGTGAACGCCCTCGCTTCGGCCTAAGCCGCTGCGGCATTTTGGCAACTCCTGATAGAGATGCCCATAGGCGCGTCCAGCCCGGATGCGCCTTTCTTTATGGCCGAACACCAGTTTCCGTTTGAATTTTCAGTAACTTGACGGTCCGTCACGGCGCTGTCGCGGTTCTGTGAGATTCGATCGGCCAAAGTGGCTGTCAAGCGAGAAGATCGGTTGCTGGCCTGCTGTGGTTCTTGCTAGCTTGTTCCCTGCGATTCACGTCGCACCTGGGGGACATGCTCTGAAGTGTCGGTCTGCCACCGACATTCAGAGGGCAGCGGGATCAAATTGAGATCCGCTACCGACAATGCGCAAGCCGGCTGCCACCGGTATGCGTTGCGTGTCTGGAAGTTCCGGCCGCCTGACGGCCCATACGTCGCCTTGGCGGCGGGGGTCTTTTGTTGCCGGATTTCATGCGTTCAGGTGCGGCTTTGAATCGTCTCACGCCGGAAAATGCCGGCGGCATGTGGGGACAAGAGACGGAACTGGGCGAGATGGACAGACTTTGGGGGCAGGCGCGTGAAGAACTTCAGAAGATCGTCGGAGCCGACTGTTTCTCGACCTGGATCGAGCCTCTGCGTCTGACCGGCGTCGAGGACGGCACCGCCACCATCGCCAGCCCGACCCGTTTCCTGTCCGACTGGGTTTCGCGTCACTACAGCGACGACATCCTCAAGGTGCTCGACCGTATGGGTGGCCCGGTGCAGCGGCTGCAGTTCGAGACGCGCAGCCAGACCGCCCGGCAAGCCGCTGCCCCTGCGGTCAAGCGCCCGTCACAGCCCCGCACCCAAAGCGACGAAGAGCTGACCGCACCGCTCGACAGCCGCTTTACCTTTGAAAATTTCGTCGTCGGCAAGCCGAACGAGCTGGCCCATGCCGCCGCGCGCCGCGTGGCCGAAGGCGGCCCGGTGACTTTTAACCCGCTGTTTCTTTATGGCGGCGTCGGGCTGGGCAAGACCCACCTGATGCACGCCATCGCGCGTGAAATTCAGGTCCGCCGCCCCGAAGCGCGGGTACTTTATCTCTCGGCTGAACAGTTCATGTACCGCTTTGTGCAGGCGCTGCGCGACCGCACCGTGATGGACTTTAAGGAGCTGTTTCGCACCGTCTCGGTTCTGATGGTCGATGATGTGCAGTTTATCGCCGGCAAGGATTCCACGCAGGAAGAATTCTTCCACACTTTCAATACCCTGGTCGATCAGGGCAAGCAAATCGTCATCTCGGCCGACCGCGCCCCGGGCGAGATCAAGGACATGGAAGAGCGTATCAAGTCGCGCCTGCAATGCGGTCTGGTCGTGGACCTGCACCCGACCGATTACGAGCTGCGGCTGGGCATCCTGCAAAGCAAGACCGAATCGTTCCGCAACCAATATCCGGGCCTGCAGATCGCGCCGGGCGTGCTGGAGTTTCTGGCCCATCGTATCACCTCGAATGTCCGCGTGCTTGAAGGCGCGCTGCAGCGGCTATTCGCCTTTGCCAGCCTGATGGGGCGCGAGATCAACCTGGACATGGCGCAGGAATGCCTTGCCGACATCCTGCGCGCCAATGATCGCAAGGTCTCGATTGAGGAAATCCAGCGCAAGGTGGCCGAGCATTACAACATCCGCCTTGCGGATATGATCGGCCCCAAGCGGGTGCGTACAGTCGCCCGGCCGCGGCAGATCGCCATGTATCTGGCTAAACAGATGACCTCGCGCAGCCTGCCGGAAATCGGGCGCCGCTTTGGCGGGCGCGATCACACCACCATCATGCATGGCGTGAAAAAGATCGAGGAATTGCGCAGCGCGGACCGCAGCCTTGCCGAGGACATCGACCTGCTGCGCCGTTTGCTAGAGGCCTGAACGCATCTGCTTGACCCGACGCGGAATTGTGCCACATTGGCGCCCCGCGACGAAAGATGCGGAAAATGGCCTGAAGATATTAAGGGTGGACCATGAAATTCTCGATCGAACGTGCCGATCTGGTGAAGGCCGTATCCCAGGCCCAGTCCGTCGTCGAAAGGCGCAATACCATTCCGATCCTCGCCAACGTGCTGATCGAGGCAACGCCCGAGGGTGTGAGCTTTCGCGCCACCGATCTGGATACCGAGATTGTGGACCGCGCCGCCGCGCAGGTCGAGCGGCCGGGCGCGACCACCGTCTCGGCCGGGATGCTGAACGACATTGCCCGGAAACTGCCCGACGGATCGCTGGTTCAGGTCAGCCTTGACTCGACCTCGGCGCGGCTCTCGGTGCAGGCAGGACGGTCGAACTTCAGCCTCGCCACCCTCCCGCGCGAGGATTTTCCGGTCATGTCCTCGTCGGAATACAGCGCCAATTTCTCGGCCCCTGCGGCCGTGCTGCGCCGCCTGTTCGACAAGTCGAAATTCGCGATCTCGAACGAGGAAACCCGCTATTATCTGAACGGCGTCTTCATGCATGTCGCCCAGACCGAGGATGGTCCCAGCCTGCGTTGCGTGGCGACCGATGGTCACCGGCTGGCCCGGATCGACGCTCCGCTGCCCGCCGGTGCCGATGAGATGCCCGGCGTGATCGTGCCGCGCAAGACCGTGGCCGAGCTGCGCAAGCTGCTTGAGGATGACGAAGCTGATATCGCCGTCTCGGTCAGCGAGACCAAGGTGCGCTTTGCGACTCCGACCATCACGCTGACCTCAAAGGTCATCGACGGCACGTTCCCCGACTATAGCCGGGTGATTCCCGCCTCGAACGCCCGCAAGCTTGAGGTTGATGCCAGTGACTTTGCACGCGCGGTGGACCGCGTGGCAACGGTCAGCAGCGAACGTTCGCGCGCGGTCAAGCTGTCGCTGGACGAGGACCGGCTGATCCTGTCGGTCAATGCGCCCGACGCCGGTGCCGCCGAAGAAGAGCTGCCGGTTGCCTATGGCGACGAACCGCTGGAAATCGGGTTTAACGCCAAATACCTGCACGAGATCGCCAGCCAGATCGAACGTGAGAACGCCGTCTTTCTGTTCAACGGCTCGGGCGACGCGGCGCTGATCCGCGAAGGCGGGGATACCTCAGCCGTTTATGTCGTCATGCCGATGCGCGTGTGACGCTGGCCCGCCTGCACCTGTCCCAGTTTCGCAGCTGGGCCAGGCTGGAAATCGAGGCCGACCACCGCCCCGTTGCCATCCACGGACCCAACGGGGCAGGCAAGACCAATATCCTTGAAGCAATCTCGATGCTCTCGCCCGGTCGGGGTATGCGTGGCGTGGCGCCCGGTGATCAGGCCCGTAAAGGGCCGGAAATCGGCTGGCAGATCCGTGCCGGAATCGGGGATCATCAGGTCCTGACCCGCGCCCTGCCCGGCCAACCCCGCGAGGTGGTGATCAACGACAAGCCCGCGACCCAGCTTGCGCTTGGCCGTCTGATGCGGGTGATCTGGCTGACCCCTGCCATGGACCGGCTGTGGACCGAGGCACCCGAACAGCGGCGCCGGTTTCTTGATCGGGTGACGCTTAGCTTTACACCCTCGCATGCCGAAGATGCGCTTGGCTATGAAAAGGCTATGCGCGAACGTAATCGCCTGCTGCGTGAAGGGATACGCGATGCCGCCTGGTATCGCGCGCTTGAGACACAGATGGCAGAGACCGGTGCAACAGTAACCCGCAACCGGCTGGATGCGATCGACCGGATCATGGCCGCGCAAAAGGGGGCCGAGACCGCCTTTCCCGCGGCCCGCCTGACCCTGCTTGCGGGTGAGGGGCATGGCTGCGACACCGATCCCGACGCTATTGCCGCCCGACTTGCGGAAGGGCGCAGCCGCGACATGGCCGCAGGCCGCACGCTGACCGGCCCGCATCGCGCCGATCTTGGCGCATATTGGGGACCACAGGAGATGCCCGCCGCCCTGTCCTCGACCGGCGAGCAAAAGGCGCTGCTGTTGTCACTGATCCTCGCCAATGCCCGGGCACTGGCCGGGGAAAGTCCGGTCCTGCTGCTGGATGAGGTCGCGGCCCATCTCGACGCTGACCGCCGCGCCGCGCTTTATGATGAGATTTGCGCATTGCGCGCCCAGGCCTGGCTGACCGGCACCGGCCCGGAATTGTTCGAGGCCCTGCGCAGCCGGGCACAATTCCTTGCAGTCACGCGCGAGGGTGACACCTCGCATCTGACCGAAAGCTGACGCGCTAAAGTGCGGCCTTCACCTCGTCCGCCAGCCGCTGGGCCAGATCGTGCGCGATGTCATAATGTCCGCGCCAGTCGTCCACGGCCTCGCCCAGATAAGCCCGTCTGGCATGATCGAGCATTTCGGCATCAGCAGAGGCAAGCTGCCTGATCGCCCAAACCGCCGCGCGGTCTTTTGAAAGAAAATCCCCCGTTCGGGCCGTTCGCCACATCCGCGCCAATGTCAAAAGCACATTCCGGGTATCGTCCTGCAGAGCCGAAAGCAGCCCCGGCAGCAAGTCACCCATCGCCGCCCGGATGGCATCTGCTTTAACCTCGGGCAGCAGCGCGTTGGCTTCGGGGCCGATCAGCGGCAGGGCCTCTTGCCGCGCCTGCGCAAGGATCAGCGTATATTCCGCGTCCCTTTCAGGAGTGGGCAGCCTGCCCGCACGGAACCCATCGCGCAACCACTCGCCATAGACAAAGTCAGCCTGCGCGTGAAACCTCAGACCGGCAAGGTCAGGCTTGGCGAAAAAGATCACCTCAAGACAACGCGGCCCACCCGGTGGGGCCGGATAGCTGGCCGAAAGATCCAGCAGGGATGACAGCAATGCCCTGCGCTGCTTTTCGGTCAGGCTGCGCTTCAGGACGCCAAGCAGGTCGACGTCACTATTGGGTCTAAGCCCCTGAGCAACCGCCGAGCCATGCAGGTAAAGCGCCAGCAGATCCGGACCCAAAGCCTCTCCCAGCCGCGACATCAGGGTCAGGACCTGCTGGCGCGACCGGGCATCAAGGCTTGTCAGCACAGTCTGCATCCGCCCAGGCGCTGGCCTCTGCATCGCCGACCACCAGATCGACCAGCTCAAAACGGGTGACATCCACAATCCCAAGGTCCGAGATCCGCAGCTCGGGGATCACCACCAGCGCCAGCAGCGAATGCTGCATATAGGCGTTGTTCAACGTACAGCCGCAATCCTGCATGGCCTTGACGATCCCTTGCGCGGCATCGGCCATTTCGGGCGCTGGACGGTCGGACATGAGGCCGGCGATGGGCAAGGCCACGCTTGCCAGCTCGGCACCGTCGCGGAACACCGTGACGCCGCCGCCGATGCGGGCCAGATGATTGGCCGCCGCCGCCATGTTCTCGCGGCATGTGCCGACGACGATCATGTGATGGCTGTCATGCGCCACGGTCGAGGCCACCGCCATCCGTCCTTGATAGCCAAAGCCCGAGACAAACCCGTTCACCACCCCGCCGGTGCCGCGATGACGCTCGACCAGCGCGATGTGACAGGTCCCGCCCTCTGGCTCGATCACCCCTTCGCGGATCGGCAGTTCGGCGGTCAACGCGCGGGTCGGGGCCTGATTTTCGACCACGCCGATCACGCGGACAAGCGCGCTGTCGCCCTGGGCGCGGACCTCAAAATCCGCAGCCGCGATGGTCTTGCCCAGATGCACCGATTGGCGCGCTGTCTCGGGCCAGTCGATGCGCGGGCAGTCAACCAGCAGGCGGCCGTCTTCGGCGACCAGCTGCCCTTGCGCAATCACCGCCTCGACCGGCAGGCTGTGCAGGTCCGAGGTCAGGATCACATCCGCCCGACGTCCGGGGGTGATACTGCCCAGTTCACGCTCCAGACCGAAGTGGCTGGCGCTGTTGATGGTCGCCATCTGGATGGCGATCAGGGGGTCGCAGCCGCAATCAATCGCATGGCGCACAACCCGGTTCATATGCCCGTCGTTTACCAGCGTGCCGGAATGGCTGTCATCGGTGCACAGGATGAAAAAGCGTGGATCCAGTCCCTTTTCAGTGATCGCGGTGATCTGGCTTTCCACATCATACCAGGCCGAGCCAAGCCGCATCATGCATCCCATACCCTGACGCACGCGGGCGATCCCCTGCGCCTCGGTCGTCGTCTCGTGATCGTCATTGGCGCCGCCCGCGACATAGGCATGAAAGGGCCGTCCCAGATCGGGGCTGGCGTAATGGCCGCCAACCGTCTTGCCGGCGGCGCGGGTGGCGGCGATCTCGGCCAGCATCTGCCGGTCGCCCGAGGCGACACCGGGAAAGTTCATCATCTCGCCCAGACCGATGATGCCTTCCCATCCCATCGCCTGCGCGACCTCACCTTCGGTAATCGGCTGGCCCGTCGTCTCAAGCCCCGGAGCCGAGGGCGCGCAGCTTGGCATCTGGGTGAACATGCTGATCGGCTGCAACAGCGATTCGTCGCGCATCAGCCGCACACCTTCCAGACCCAGCACATTGGCGATCTCGTGCGGGTCGTGGAAAATCGTTGTCGTACCATGCGGGATCACTGCTGCGGCAAAGCCTGCGGGCGTCAGCATCCCCGATTCGACATGCATATGGGCGTCGATAAGCCCCGGCACCATGAATCGCCCACCGGCCCCGATCACCTGTGTTCCGGGCCCGATCGAGGGGCTTGCGTCGGGGCCGACATAGGCCACCCGCCCATCGGCCACGGCAATATCTGTATCGGGGATCACCTCGCGCGTGTGGACGTTGACCCATTTTCCGCCCCGGATCACCAGATCCGCGGGCGCACGCCCCGCCGCCACCTCGACCAGCCGGGCCTGAGCCTCGATCCACGGTTTCAACATGCCTGTCTCCTTGTTAGTCGCCCCCAGATTGCGGCAGGGTAGCGCAGAAGGAAAGGCGGCATGATGGAATGGAGCGGCGAAGCCAGCGTGATGACACAGCAAAGGCACGGCGAAAATGCCGTGATCCTGACCGTGCTGACGCGTGAGGCAGGGCTGATCCGGGGCCTTGTGCCGGGCGGGGCGAGTGCACGCCGCGCCGCAATGCTGCAACCGGGCAACCGCATCAGCCTGCGCTGGCGCGCCCGGCTAGAGGATCAGCTGGGCACTTTCAGCGTCGAACCCGCGCGGGCGAGGCCGGGCCTGCTGAACGGGGCCGATGCACTGGCCGGGGTGAATGCGGTCACGGCCCTGCTTGCCTATGCCCTGCCCGAACGCGACCCTCATCCCCGGCTTGCCGATGCGACCGAGGCTTTGCTTGACCTGATCGACGCGGGCAGTGACTGGGCCGAGGTCTATCTGCATTGGGAAATGCGCCTGCTCGACGAGCTGGGCTTTGGCCTTGACCTGACAAGCTGCGCGGTGACGGGCGCACGTCAGGGACTGGCCTATGTCAGCCCGCGTTCGGGTCGCGCAGTTTCGGCGCAGGCTGCGGGGGAATGGGCGCCGCGCCTTTTACCGCTGCCCGCGATGCTTGGCGGGCAAGGAAATGGCGGGCTGGCCGATGCACTGGCAGTTACCGGGCATTTCCTCGCCACCCGGCTGGCCGAAGTTCACGCGGGCAAGCCATTGCCGCCTGCCCGCGCCCGCCTGGTTGCGCGTCTTACTGCGTCGCCACCCGCCAACGGATGGTGACATCGGGGCCGGTCATCACCAGCTCATCCCCGTCGCGCCGGGCCTCGCGTACCGCGCCAAGCGCCTTGAAAAAGGCACCCTCGCCTCCTTCCTGCAGGCAAGCGCGACGGGTGGTCGCCAGTGCCCCAAGATCCAGCGCCGGTAGTTCAGCGCGGTTCTGGCCGGTAAACATGTTGCACGGGCCCTGACCCGAAACAGCCCCGTCCTCGCCGATATTCAGGCTGGGTGTGCCCGAGACCTCGACCCCCTCGATGGCGACCAGAGTGTATTCGCCGGGGATCTTGGCCTTATCCGAATCGCCGCTACAGGCCGCCAGCACCAGCAGGACGGCGGGGATCAGTTTACGCATCATGCTTGCTTTCGGCGGGACCGTCATTCCTTGCGGTAGCCGGGCTCAAAGGTCAGATAGGTCGGCCCTTTGATCGTCAGCACGCCGCCTTCATAGGTGATGCCATTCGCAGCCGAAAGCGCCTGCAGATAGCGCGACTCAAGCCGGCCGGCATTGCCCGAACAGGCCATCCGGGTGGTGGTCAGCGGCCCAACGGCAAAGGCCGGCGGTTCGGCCGTCTGGCTGGCCGAGTAGTGGTTGCAAGGCGCCCGCCCCGAGATCGAGCCATCCGCTGCAATGGTCAGGTCGACGTTACGCTGCGGCACGGTATCTGCACCGATCCCGACCAGCACATAGGGACCGGCGGGGATATTCGCGCCGGGGGTCGGAGGGGTCGTCGGCTCACAAGCAGCCAGGCCAAAGAGGGCGGCGGTCGCCACAGCAATCATCGGGATACGGGTCATATGGGCAGCTCCATCAGGTCACGTTGGCGCCATAATGCCTTAACGGCCCCGTCTGTCCAGCCGCAGGGGGAAATTCATCCTAGTCGAGTAACCTGCGTGCAATAACCTGTGCCTGTATCTCGGCCGCTCCTTCAAAGATATTCAGGATACGTGCGTCGCACAGCACCCGGCTGATCGCATATTCCAACGCAAAGCCGTTCCCGCCGTGGATTTGCAGCGCATTATCCGCCGCTGCCCAGGCAACGCGCGCGCCAAGCAGCTTGGCCATGCCCGCCTCAAGATCGCAGCGCCGCCCATGATCCTTTTCCCATGCACTGAAATAGGTCAGCTGCCGGGCGATCATGATTTCGACCGCCATCATCGCCAGCTTGTCGGAAACACGGGGAAACTCGATCAGCGATTTGCCGAACTGCTTGCGATCAAGGGCATATTGCATGCCAATCTCGCAGGCCGATTGCGCAACGCCGACCGCACGGGCGGCGGTCTGGATGCGCGCGGATTCAAAGGTCTCCATTAACTGCTTGAAGCCGCGCCCGGGCACGCCGCCCAGCAGGTTCTCGCCCTTCACGCGGAAACCGTCAAAGCCCAGTTCGTATTCCTTCATGCCGCGATAGCCGAGCACCTCGATCTCGCCTCCGGTCATGCCGGGGGTCGGGAATGGATCGTCGTCAGTGCCCGGCACTTTCTCGGCCAAGAACATCGACAGGCCGCGCCAATCGCTTGTGTCGGGCTCGGTCCGGGCCAGCAGCGTCATGACATGGGTGCGCTGCGCATGGGTGATCCAGGTTTTGTTGCCGGTGATCACCCAGTCATCGCCGTCCCTGACCGCCCGGGTGCGCAGGCTGCCAAGGTCGCTGCCGGTGTTCGGTTCGGTAAAGACCGCAGTGGACAGCACCTCGCCCGAGGCAAGCTTAGGCAGCCATTTCGCCTTTTGCTCATCCGTGCCACCGCAAAGGATCAGTTCGGCAGCGATCTCGCTGCGGGTGCCAAGGCTGCCCACGCCGATATAGCCGCGCGACAGTTCCTCGGTCACCACCACCATCGAGGCTTTCGACAGGCCAAGCCCGCCGAATTCTTCGGGAATGGTCAGGCCAAAGACGCCAAGCTCGGCCAGTTCCTGAATGATCTCCATCGGGATCAGCTGGTCCTTGAGGTGCCAGTCATGGGCGTTCGGGATCACCCGGTCTTCGGCATAGCGACGGAACTGATCGCGGATCATTTCCAGATCCTCATCAAGTCCGGTGGCCCCAAAGGTGGCGCGGCCGTGATTGTCCTGCATCAGCCGCGCAAGCTCGGCCCGTGCCGGGGCGGTATTGCCACCCATCAGCGTGCGCAACGCCTCGCCCGGCTGCCAGTCCAGCCCAAGGTCCGACAGACGGGCAAATTCGGTCTGGCTCATCGGGATGCCACCGGCGATCTGGGTCAGGTATTCGCCCATGCCGATTTGCAGAATCAGCGCCTCGACGCGACCGAACCCGCCTGCCTGCGCCAGACGGCCCGCCCAGCCGGTAAGCTGCCGCAGCGATTCGATATAGGTCGCAAGCCATGAGGCCGCATGGGCCGCATGCTGGTGCCGCTCAAGCAGGGCGGGATCAGGCTTGCCCGAAGGCGCGACCAGCGCCCGCAGCGCCTCGATGGCGTGGGATTGCAGCGATTCGAGTTCGGGCAGCGCCCCCTCGGCAAGGGCAAGCAGGGCAGAAGGCGTATCAGCTGGCATCGCGGGCAGGTCCTTCATGGCAGACTCCATCATGCGGCGTTGCGGCATGACTAGCGCCTTTGCAGTCGCAGCGCAACTATCATGCGCCCATACAGCCAAATACGAACTAAAATGACCCTTATAATTTCAGTCTGCACATCAGAAGAACTGGACGATTCCACCCCATGCCAAGCCTTGCCCGGGACCAATACGCTTTATCTGGCAGATAAGCGGTCGAACTCGCTGCTCAGAACCATGCCGGGTCTATTGACCCACGAATGGGACCGGGGCCGTGTTGGCGGGCAGAGGCGTGCCCCAGATGTGGGGCGCGTCCTTCATCAACATCCGCGCCTCGATCTGATCAAGGCGACGGCGCGCGGCTTCGACATCGCCTGCGGTTTCGGACAGGATCTTTTGCCACAGGCGCAGGGCTGACACCGGACTCCATGGCAGCGCCGCCTGCGCCAGCCAGCGGCGCAATTCCGGCGGCAGGCGGTCGTATTGCGCAATCGGGCAGGACCTGCGACGGCGGCGCAGCGAGGTAGCAAGATTGGCGCGCATCAGTGCAGTCGCCGCCTGTCATCAGGGTCTATCGCCGGATCAAGTGCCAGAAACAGCCGCGCCTGTCCGGTGCCCTTGATCGGCGGAGAGCGGTGCAAAAGCCGCGTCACCTCCTCTCCCGGCCAAAGAGTGCCGCGCATGATCGCCACCTCTCCGCTTTTCATCCTGGTGACAGGGATGATATTGCCCTCGGCGTCCTCACGCGCGAACTGCGTCCCCGGCCCGCGATAGCTACAGACCAGCCGCGACGGCATCCGGTCGATGTGATAGCGGCGGCAGGCGTCCGTCGTCACCGCCTCAAGCCGCAGATGCAGCACCGGGCTAGCCGCCACCTGGGCAAAGACCAGTGCCAGCGCCGCGATGTCGCCGGCGAACAGATCGCGCATCTCACCCCGCGGCAGGCCAGAAATGTCACAGGCGGTATGAACAGCACTTTCCACCGAACGCAGCTCAACCACCGACCGCAGGGCGGGCAGTTGCTCCAAAGGGATCTCATCAACCCAGCGGGCAAAGCCGGGCGACAGGCTGCGCCGCCAGATTGCCGCCCCGATCCCCGCATCGGCGACCCGCGGCAAGATCAGCCCATTCGGGGATTCGGCGATCATACGGGCCTCGACCAGCGCGGAGGTGCGCAGCGAATGCAGCGTGGATTCCGTCATGCTCGAGCCCTGTTTTCAAGCGACACGGCGCTGGCCCCATTGCGGAAAGGGATCAGGCAGATCGGCCCATGCTTCGGGAATAAAGCCCTCATCCTCGACCAGTGCACCGTCGAGCGCACGGGTGATTGCCACCGGGTCCATGCCCGCACCGATAAAGACCAGCTCTTGTCGACGGTCGCCCCACGGGTCCTGCCAGTTCCGCGTCAGTTCGGACAGGCTGTCGGGATGCACGGGCCAGCGCTCCCGCGGAACCGAGGCCCACCATGCCCCAAGCGGCGTCACACTGGACATCGCGCCGGCAAGGCTGAATTCAGCCGCCCAATCGGGGCGCGAAGCGATCCAGAAATGCCCTTTTGCCCGGATCACCCCCGGCAAATCACCGTTGAGCACCCGATAGATACGTTGCGGATCGAATGGCCGCCGCGCGCGATAGACAAAGGATGAGATGCCGTATTCCTCGGTTTCGGGCACATGATCGGCAAAGCCGTAAAGCTCTTTGGCCCACATCGGATGCATATGCGCCCGGTCGAAATCGAACAGGCCGGTGTCAAAGATCGCGTCCGCAGCCACGCGGCTGAAATCCGTCTCGATCAGCCTTGCGTCAGGGTTCAGCGCCCGCACGATCTTGCGCGCCTGATCCAGCCGTACCGGCCCCGCATCGCTGACCTTGTTCAGCACCACCACATCGGCAAATTCGATCTGGTCGGTCAGCAAGTCGACCAAGGTTCGATTGTCCTGATCGCCCAGCGTCTCGCCCCGGTCAGCAAGAAAATCATGGCTGGAGAAGTCTTTGGTCAAGTTCACGGCATCAACCACGGTCACCATGGTATCCAGCCGCGCCACGTCCGACAGACTGTCGCCGTTCTCGTCGCGGAAATCAAAGGTGGCGGCAACGGGCAGCGGTTCGGCAATGCCGGTCCCCTCGATCAGCAGGTAGTCAAAACGGCCTTCACTGGCCAGTCGGCGGACCTCGACCAGCAGGTCATCGCGCAGGGTGCAGCAGATGCAGCCGTTGGTCATCTCGACCAGCCGTTCTTCGGCGCGGTTCAGTTCGGCGCCGTCGCGGACCAGATCGGCGTCAATGTTCACCTCGGACATGTCATTGACGATGACAGCGACGCGGCGGCCCTCACGATTGTTCAGGACATGGTTCAGAAGCGTGGTCTTGCCCGCCCCCAGAAAGCCGGACAGGACGGTGACAGGCAGGCGGGCATCGCCAGAATGCTGGCTGGTCGGCATGGCGTCCTCTTTATGTAATGTTATTACATTTCTTATTAGAGGCAAACGCCACCGACCGCAATCCCCTTGCAGCGATCACATGATGCAAAAATCCCTGAGCCCGGCCGCAGAACGCCGACCGGTCACCGGGTCAGGATCTGAGGAAAGGCCCGCCTTGGACGGTCAGCGCCCCTCGTCGATCTTTGGCAGGAACCAGGCCAGCAGCCCGGCCAGAGGCAGGAACGAACACAGCTGATAGACTGTCCCGACCCCATAGCTGTCGGCAAGCGTACCCAGAATCGCCGCCGCGATCCCGCCAAGGCCAAAGTTCAGCCCATAAAACAGCCCGCCGATCAGACCGATCCGACCCGGCATCAGCTCCATCGCATAGATCAGGATCGAGGCGAAAGCGCTTGCCATGATCAGGTTGATCGCGACCGTCAGCACTCCGGTCCAGAAAAGATCAGCATAAGGCAGGATCAGGGTCAGTGGCAGGGGTCCCAGCACCGAAATCCAGATGATGCGATAGCGGCCGATACGGTCGCCGATGATGCCACCAACCAGCGCCCCCACCGCCGAGGCCAGCAGAAAGATGAAAAGCATCATCTGCGACGACCGGATCGACAGGCCAAAGCGATCCATCAGGTAGAAGGTATAGAACGAACGGAAGCTTTCGTTATAGGCGTTCTTGGAAAACATCAGCAGCGTCAGCACCACAAGCCCGATCCCGATGGTCAGGGGGGCGTAATGGGCCTGGGGGGTGGCACCCCTTTTCGTCGCCGCCCTGTTGGCGACGAATTCGGCGCTGATCTCGCGCTGGCGGCTGCCGATCCAGACCAGCATCATCATCGCGATCAGGGCAGCAACCGCAAAGATCGCAAGGCTCGGCTGCCCCCAGGGTACGATGATCAGCGCGGCAAAGACCGGGCCCAGGGCCCCGCCCGCCTGTCCGCCAACCTGAAAGATGCCCTGCGCAAAGCCCTGCCGCCCGCCTGCGGCGTAACGGGCCATGCGCGTCGCCTCGGGGTGAAAGATCGACGAGCCGATGCCGATCAGCGCCACTGAAATCAGGATGATCTGATAGCTATGGGCATAGGCAAGACTAACCAGTCCCGACAGGGTGAACATCATCCCTGCCACCGGCGAATAGGGGGCCGGGTGGCGGTCGGTCACCATCCCGATCACCGGCTGCAACAATGAGCCCGCGATCTGAAAGGTCATGGTGATCATGCCGATCTGCGTAAGCGACAACCCGTGCTCGGCCTTCAGGATCGGATAGGCGGCAGGGATCAGCGATTGCATCAGGTCGTTCAGCAAATGCGCCAGACCCAGAACCAGCAGCACGGTCACATGGGTTCTGGCCCGGGGGGCGGCGGTCAGCGTAGCGCTAGTCATTACGACGATCCTGGGCTTTTTTTCAGAGAGAATACGGCGATGGTCAGGCCGATTCTGCGCCTATCTGATGCCACAATCGCCCCGCTTCGCAAGAGCCCAAAGGCTTATGCGCCCTTTCTTTGCCGATCCAGCGCCCCGCGCGACAACCGGTCAAGCAGGACCGCCACCGCGACGATTGCAAGGCCGGCGCGCAGGCCCAGCCCCATCTCCATCCGCGTCAGGCCGCGCGTCACCTCGGCGCCCAGACCGCCCGCTCCGACCAGCCCGGCCAGCACGACCATGGCAAGGGACAGAAGGATGCATTGGTTCAGACCGACAAGCAAAGTAGGCCGAGCCGCGGGAAATTCGATCTTCCACAGGATCGCGCGGGGTTTGGCGCCGATCGCCTGACCAAGTTCTTTCAGATCGTTTGGCACAGTGCGGAACGCCAGAGTGGTCAGACGCAGCATCGGTGGAATGCCGTAAACGATGGTGGCGATGATCGCAGGCACCCGCCCAAGGCTGAAGATCATCACGGCCGGGATCAGATAGACCCATGGCGGCACGGTCTGCATGACATCAAGGATCGGACGCAGTGCCGCCTCGACCCCCGGCCGGCGCGCCGCAATGATGCCCAGAGGAAAGGCGATGGCGACCGCGATCAGCACCGCTACAAGGACCAGCGCGATGGTCTGCATCGAGGCCTGCCACAGCCCGGTCAGCCAGCAAAAGCCAAGGCAGCACCCTGCAAGGACTGCTACCCGCAGCCCGGCGGCCATAGCGGCCAGCACCACAACCGCTGCAACAAGCCCCGCAGGCGGCAAGGCCAGAAAGGCCGCCTCGATGGCGCTTAGCACCGCCTCGATCACCTGGGTTATCAGCGCGAAAAACGGGTGAAAGCTGGCGTTCAGCCAATCGACAGCGGGTGCCAGAAAGGCTCCGGGATTGAAACTCATTTCGTCCTCGCTGCAGCCTGGGTCACACGGTCCAGCACCATCGTCAGCACCACGATGGCAATCGATGCGTTGATCGAGGTGGCAATATCCAGCGTGCGGATGGCGCCATAGATGGTTTCGCCAAGCCCGCCCGAACCGACGATTCCCGCGATGACCACCATGCCAAAGGCCATCATCAGGCTTTGGTTAACTCCGGCCATGATCGAGGGTACGGCAAAGGGCAACCGGATTTTCAAGAACATCTGCAAGGGCGTCACGCCTGTTGCATGGCCAAGCTCGATGAACTCGCGCGGGGTCTGGCGGATACCCAGTGCCGTCAGGCGGATCGCCGGAGGCATGGCCACGATCACCGTGGCAATAAGCGCTGTTGCCGGCCCATAGCCCAAAAGCGCAATCGAGGGCAGCAGGTAGATATAGGGCGGCAGGGTCTGAACCAGATCCAGTGCCGGGGTCAGCAGCTTTTCCAGCCGCGGCAGCAGTCCGGCCAGCACGCCCAACGGCAGGCCAGTCGCCAGCGCGATAACGGTGGCCGCAATGACCAGCGCAAGCGTGCTCATGGTTTCGGGCCATAGCATCATCGCTGCGCAAAGCGCGAGTGCTGCGGCCGTGACCACTCCGGGAACCAGTCCCAGCACCCGCCAGGCCAGCAACCCGGCAAGGGCAGCGATGACATAAAAGGGCGGCAGCATCAAAAGCCCAAGCACACCGGCATATAGCCCTTCGAGCACGAGCCGGCAAAAATCAAAGACAAAGCTTGCATGATCGGCAAGCCAGAACAGCGCATTATCAACCTGCGCATCAAAGGCCGAGACGAGTTCTTCCATGGCCAATCCCTCTTTTATGGCCAACCGCTCAGGCCGCGCGAGCCTCGGTTTCGCCCCTGACCCCCAGCAGCAGATCGCGGATGGTGACGATGCCCAGCAGGCGGCCGCCCTCTTCTACCGCGACGGCATCGCTGCCCGTGCTGGTAATCAGACCGATCAGCGCGTCGATATCGGCATCAGGCGAACAGCGTGGCAGACCGTCCGTCACGCCCTGCCAGCGGACCAAGGGCTGCATGACCGAATGCGCGCGGATCAGGTGCAACCGCGAGATACCGGCAACGAAATCCGCGACATATTGGTCCGCGGGGTTCACCACAATCTCTTCTGCGGTGCCGGTCTGGATGATGATCCCGTCCTTCATGATCGCGATACGGTCGCCGATGCGGATCGCCTCATCTAGATCATGGGTGATAAAGACCGCCGATTTGCCAAGATCTTTGGTCAGCTGCCGGAATTCATCCTGCAGCTGGCGCCGGATCAGCGGGTCAAGCGCGCTGAAAGGTTCGTCCATCAGGATGATTTCGGGGTCCGAGGTCAGCGCGCGCGCCAGCCCGACGCGCTGCTGCATCCCGCCCGACAATTCAGCCGGAAAGCGCGCTTTCCAATCCGACAGCCCGACCTTGGCCAGCGCAGCCTCGGCAGCGCGGTTGCGCTGATCTCGCGGGACGCCCTGCACCTCAAGCCCAAAGGCAGCGTTTTCCAGCACAGTGCGCTGAGGCAACAAGGCGACCGACTGAAAGACCATGCCGATATGGCGCGCACGCATCTGGCGCAGCTCGGCAGCGTCCAGCGCGGCAATGTCACGCCCTTTGACCATGATCCGGCCAAGACTTGGCTCGATCAGCCGATTCAGCAGCCGGATCAGCGTCGACTTACCCGAGCCTGACAGGCCCATGATGCAGAAAATCTCGCCCCGGCGGACCTGTAATGAGGCGTTCGAGACACCAACCACACAGTTATATTGCCGCAGGATATCCTGTTTGGTCAGATCGCGTTCGGCGATGGCGCGAATAGCCTCGTCACTGCGGTCGCCAAACACTTTCCAGACCGACTGGCAGTCGATCAGAGCCTCGGTGCTTTCCATGTTTTCCCTGTCGCTTTTTCCTGATGCCGCAGCGGCCCGGCCAAAGGGCCGCCGGGCAGGGATCAGTAGGACTTGATGCTTTCCCAGCGCTTCAGCCGGTCCTCATGCGAGGCGGTCCACTCTGCAACCGCCTGATCCATGGTCTGGCCATCGTTCACCGCCGCATTTATCCGGGCGATCTCTTCGATGGGGATGTAAACGCTACCGATGATCTCGCGCGCTTCGGGATTGGCTTCGGCAAAACCCTTTTGCGCGATCCAGTAATAGGATTGCGGCGGCGCGAAAATGCCTTTGGGATCGGCAAGGAACCTGGTGTCGAACTTCAGCGCCATCCAGGTCGGTTCCCACAGGGTGACGGCGATCCACTCCTTGCGGTCCACCGCCGATTTCAGGGCGGCGGTCATGCCCGCGGTGCTGCCCTCAACCAGTTGCAGTTTCAGCCCATAGGCGTCGATCGCATCGGATGCCTCACGCATCAGGCCCGCTCCCGGCTCGATCCCGATGAGGCGGCCGCCGAACTTGTCGGCGTTCTCATTCAGCTCTTCGACGGAATCGATGGTGACGTATTTCGGCACCGCGATGCCCTGATAAAGCCCGTGCGAAACCGGAGACAGTTTCTCAAGCCGGTTCTTGTTGCGGTTCCAGTAGTCATGGGCGACATAGTCGATCTGCGAGGCCATGATCTGTACGTCGCCCTTGGTCAGCGCCGCATAGGCGATGCCCCACTCGGAAAACTCGGTCACCTTGACGGTGTAACCTTTGTCCTCAAGCACCTTTTTGGTGATGCCGGTGATCGGGGTCAGGTCCTCCCATGACAGGGTCCCCATGCGAATCACCTTTTCCTGAGCGATGACTTCGGACGCCAGCCCCAGAGCCAGCGCGCCGGCAAGGACTGCTTTGAATAACCTGCGCATTTTCGTTCCTCCACTGATTGGATCGTTGTCGGTCCAGGTCGCGGACATGAGGCGTCCCTTGCCACGACGCACGACGCAGCAGTCTTTGCCCGGACTCATGTGTTTCGAGACGGGTTGCGATTTCCGGTGGGTTCAGAAGTGGCCTTACGTCAGGACGCCCCCATCCTGAATAAACTCATTTATCCATTCGCACCGGCACTTGAGCAAACGAGATTTTGCTTTGGTCGGGCATTAGAAAATCTACGGCGGGCCGCCAGCGGCATCAGCCTGCCTGTTCCTTCAGCACGGTCAGCACATGTTCCACAAACCCCGCCACATCCGGCCGCTTCAGAGATTTCTTTTTGCAATTCAGAAAGTTGCCGCGACCCGCCGTGATCGGCGCAGGGTGGGCGAATGTCAGCCGCCCCTCATCGATCAGCGCCCGGACCATATGATGCCAGCCCAGCATCACCCCCTCGCCCCGCAGCGTGGCGTTCATCAGCAGACTGACCTTGTTCGTCGACAGGCTGGAAGGGGCCTTGGCCCATTCAGCGCCCTGCGCGCGGAACCATTCTGCCCAGCCAAGCGGCTGCCAGCCGATGGCATCCGCACTCCAATGTCGGTCATGCAGATGCAACAGGTTGACGCGGTTCAGTGCATCGGGGTCCTCAAATGGTCCGTGTTCGGCCAGAAATGCCGGGGTACAGACCGGCTGGGGAATTTCCTGAAAAAGGAAATGCAGCTCTTCGCCGACCTCGCAACGCTCGTTGCCGCATAAGAACGAGATATCCACCTCAGAGTAATTGCGCAGCGTGTCATCGGAATCCGAGGCCAGCACCACAAATCCGATCTCGGGGTGGCGGGCGCGGAAACTGTCGATCAGCGGCTGCAACCAGAACAAGGCCATGGCGTCGGTGGCCGAAATGGTCACCGTTCGCGGTCCCTCATCGCCGGTCAGAACCGAAACTGCGGCGCTGATCGTATCAAGTCCGGCTGTAACTGCCGCATAAAGGCTGGCGCCTTCGGGCGTCAGTTCCAACGCATTGTGCCTGCGGATGAACAGCGCAGTATCAAGCGCCCGCTCAAGCAGCCGGATTTGCTGGCTGACCGCGCCTTGGGTCACGTTCAGCTCGCGCGCAGCAAGGGTAAAGCTCAGATGCTTGGCCGCCACCTCGAACGTGGCGAATGAGCCAAGCGAAGGCAGGTAGCGGCGCTTGATCGGCGGCATGGCAGCGACATGTCCAGTTGAACGGGACGTCATTCTAGCCGCGCGCGCCATTCTTTCCAGCGCATATAAGCGTTCGCGCCGACCGTGTCTAAAGGATGGGGCGGCAGCCTGTCCGGCTGGGCCTCGGCGGTGAAAAAGCGGGTCACGGCGCTTGTCAGGCCGCATAGCATTTCGGCCGCGCCGATCCCGGTCAGGGTACTGCGCGTGGTGCCCAGCCCGTTATCCACACAGGCCGCGTACAGCCCCGGCTCAAGCTCACGCATGACCGAAACGCCATTTCGGGACAGGCACAGATGGCCCGACCAGCAATATTCAAAGCGCACACCCCTTAGCATCGGGAAACGCGCCTCGAATTTCTGCCGCATATGGCGGACAAGGCGGGCAAGGTCGCGGGTGCTGGTCTGCATCCGGGGCCGGTAATAGCCACCTTGCCGGATAACGATACGATGGCCGCCCTGTGCCGGACCAATGCGCCGCACTGTCGTCCCCATAGGATCCGAGGGCGTCGCCCCCCAGCATTCATGTCCGCCAAGCGCGCGCAGATGATCCGCCGACAGCTCTTCGGTCATGCAGGCGTTCAGCATGATGTGCATCAGCCGTCCGCGCTGAAAGCCAAAGCTTTCCAGATGGCCGTTATTCGCCATGATCACCCGCTCGGCGCGGACCTCGCCCCGTGCGGTCAGCAGCCGCCAGCCCTGTGCCCCATTCTCGATGCAAAGAACCGGCGATTGCTCAAAAATGCGAATGCCCGTACGTTCAAGCCCCAGGGCAAACCCGCGTACATAACCTGCCGGCTGGATCATCGCAGCGCCGGGGGTGTAAAGCCCGCCGTGATAATAATCGGTGCCCGTGATTTCGCGCATGGCGCTGGCGTCCAGCATCTCATGCGCCTCGCCCAGATCGCGCAGGTGGCGGGCGTAGCTTTCATTCGCAGCCATCCCCACCGCCGAGGCAGCGGCGTTGATCTTGCCGCTGCGCTGAAACCAGCCCTCAGGGATGGCGTATTCCGCCACCGCCTGCGCGGCAAAGTCGATCGCATGCCGGTTCAGCTGGGTTAATTGCCGATCCCGGCTTTCACCCGAGCCCGCATAATCTGACGAGGTCAGCTCATGCGGCAGGTCGATCATAAAGCCCGAGTTGCGCCCGGTTCCCCCTTCCGCGATCCGCGCCGCCTCAAGGATTACCACGTCCAGTCCCGGATCAATCTGATGCAGGCGGCGGGCGGCGGATAGCCCCGCGAACCCACCGCCGACAATGGCGATATCGCAGCCAGTCACCCCCTCAAGCCGTGCACGCGGCGCGGCCCGAGACAGGATGGCATTCCACCCGGCCGGACCGTTAAAGACCGGGGTGCGAAGGGCCTCGTGCCTTGCCATCCTAGTCAAGGGCCGTATCGGCGTGATCGGTCAGGTCCAGCCAGATCGTCTTAAGCTGGGTGTACTGGTCATGGGCGTGGATCGAGTTGTCACGTCCACCAAAACCCGACTGCTTGTAGCCGCCAAAGGGGGTCGCGATGTCGCCCTCGCCAAAGCTGTTCACCGTCACGGTACCCGCGCGCAGCATCCGCGCCCCACGCAGCACCCGCTTGCCATTGGCAGTAAAGATCGAGGCGGCGAGCCCGTAATCCGTGTCGTTCGCGACGGCTATGGCTTCCTCAAAACTGTCCACGGTTATAACCGTCAGGATCGGGCCAAAGATCTCTTCTGCCGCCAGTCTGGAATCACGCGGAGCCTCGACGATGGTCGGTTCGATGAAGCCATCAGCCACGATCTTGCCGCCCATCAGAATGGTTTCCTGCCCGGCTGCCTCCAGATAGGCGCTGACCTTGCCAAAATGCGCCGGGCTGACCAGCGCACCCACCCGTACCTGCGGATCAAGGGGATCGCCCACGATCCATTCACGGGCATGGGCGCGCACCCGCTCAAGCAGCCGGTCACGGATGCCGCGCTGAACGATCAGACGCGAGGCGGCCGAGCAGTTCTGGCCCATGTTCCAGAAAGCCCCGTTGACGACATGGGCAGCAACCGCATCCAGATCTTCGGCATCATCCAGCACGATACAGGGGTTCTTGCCACCCAGCTCAAGCACCACCTCTTTCAGGTTGCTATCGGCCGAATAGTGCAGGAACCGCCGCCCGGTCACGGTCGAGCCGGTAAAGCTGACCATATCCACATCCGGGTGGCGGCCCAACGGCTCGCCCACATCGGCACCACTGCCGGTCACAACGTTCAGCACGCCACGCGGCAACCCGGCCTCGACCGCCAGTTCCGCAACACGCAGCGCGGTCAGCGTGGTCTCGGCAGCAGGTTTGACCACGACCGAACAACCGGCAGCCAGCGCCGGGCCGATCTTCCACGCCAGCATCAGCAGCGGAAAGTTCCAGGGCAGAACCAATCCGACCACACCCACCGGCTCACGCACGATCATGGCGATATGATCGTCAGAAGCCGGCGCGACCTGATCATAAATCTTATCGATCAGCTCGGCATGCCAGCGGATGACATGGATCGTTTCGGGCACGTCCACCGTTTCGCAGTCATAGATTGTCTTGCCGCTGTCGATGCTTTCCATCACCGCCAGTTCGCACGCGTTACGCCCGATCAGGCGGGCAAGACGCAGCAGAATCTCTTTGCGCGCGCCGGGATGCAGGCGTGACCAGCGGCCATCCTCGAAAGCCTCGCGGGCCTTTTGCACCGCCAGATCAACATCCTCGGCACCACAGGCGGCAACCTCGGTCAAGGTCTCGCCGGTCGCGGGGTTCACGGTGGCAAAGGTCCGGCCCGAGATGGCCGGCCGGAAAGTGCCGTCGATAAAGGCGTTCTGCGGCAGGCTCAGCGCCCCGGCGATAGCCTTATATTCCTGATTGGTCAGCAGACCGGTCATCTCAGTTTCCCTCCGTGATCGCCTTGACGGCGGTTTTCAGTGAGCGGATCACCTGTTCCAGAGCGCGCTTTTCATCCTTGTTCAGCCCCTTCAGCGGCGGGCGCATCGTGCCAGCACGCAGGCCGGTCGTCTCGACCCCATGTTTGACGCATTGGATGAACTTGCCGCCCTGTTCGAGCACGCGCATGAGCGGCAGCATCGCCGACATGATCTGGCGGCCACGGGTGAAATCCCCCCGGACGACGCATGCTTCGTACAGCGCGACATGCTCTTCGGGCAGGAAGTTCGAGCCGGCGCAGATCCAGCTGCGCGCACCCCATGCAAAGAATTCCAGCGCCTGATCATCCATGCCGCAGGACAGCTGGATATGCGGATAATCGCGCGCCAGCAGATGCAGCCGGTTGATATCGCCAGAACTTTCCTTGATGCCAATGACGTTGCGCGAACGCCCGACACGATCAAGAAACTCGCGTCCCATCTCGACGCCCATGCGGCCGGGATAGTTGTAAAGCACGATCGGCAGATCCGCCGCCCGGTCAATGGCAAGCGCATTCAGCGCATTCTCACGCTCGGTCGGGACCGAATAAGGCGGCGTGCCCAGCAGCAGCCCGTCCGCCCCCATCTGACGCGCGCCCTGCGCCAGCGCAATCGAGTCGGGCGTGCGCATGGCACCGGTGCCGACAAGGACCGGCAGGCGACCCGCCGCGCGCTCAAGGATAAAGCGCGCAAGATCCAGTCGCTCTTCGACGGTCTCGGCATAGTTCTCGCCGGTAGAGCCGCCCGAGATCAGGCCGTGTACCCCCGCCGCAACCAGCCGCTCGACCAGATCAGCCAGCGCGTCATAGTCGATCGAGCCATCGGCGTGAAACGGGGTGATCAGCGGCGTGTAGATACCTTCCAGCACCATCCGGGGCGTCATGTCGCGGCCTCCATTTTTCCTGTAGGATGGCTGCTTGATAAGGCCCCGCCGGACAGCACGGCAAAGGAGAATATTCAGGCCCCTGGCATTAGAAAAAATAGGGCCAGCAGGCGCCCGGCCATGGCGTTGCAGGGGCGACATGTTGATGAAACACCCCCTCTGCTGCTAATAATCATGGCTGCAATGACAACAAAACTCTGCAGGCAGCAGAAGGGGCAGTACATGAAATTTCCGCGCAGGACATTGCGGCTTGGCGTCGCCGTGGCCTCGGCGCTGCTCGTATTGAGCGGCTGTTCGGGGTTCCGTCGCCACAGCGAACTGGAGTGCATGGAGCGCGCCATGTATTTCGAATCCAACCGCTCAAGCCGGGACGGCATGATCGCGGTTGGCAGCGTGGTGATGAACCGGGTGCGGTCGGACAAATTCCCGAACTCGGTCTGCGGCGTCGTCGGGCAAAAGGGTCAGTTCGCCCGTGGCATCATGACCCGCAAGATGAACCCACGAGAGATGCCCAAGATCAAAGAGGCCGCCCGCTCGGTCATGCGCGGCGAACGCCATCCGCTGATCGGGGACGCCACGTTCTTTCACACGGCCGGGCACCGCTTTTCCTATGACAACATGCATTACGTGCTGGTGACAGGGGGCAACGCCTTTTACGAAAAGCGCAAAAGTGCCTTTGTAACCCGTCCCGTACCCCCGCCGCCGATCGAAGGTATCACCGGCCGGTAAAAAATAAAGAACCGGCCCCGGTCCAATGCCGGGGCCGGTCAGGTGCCGCCCCGGCGAACCGGGACAGCTGGCGGGGACTTCAACGCGAGCGCTCTTTGAGGCCACCGGTATGCGGGTCGATTTCCTCGAAATGGCCGTGAACCTCGATATCGTCCAGCAGCCCCTTCCACAGCGAGGCGCATAGCCCGACCATCACGACAAGGAAGGGCGCAGCGGCAATGATCGAGGCGGTTTGCAACCCGTCAAGCCCGCCCATCACCAGCAGAACCGAGGCCGAGGCGCCCGCAAGCACGCCCCACAGCACGACGATGCCGGCGCGCGGATGGGTGGTGCCGTAACTGGACAGCATCCCCATCACGACCGAGGCCGCATCCGCCCCCGAGACGAAAAAGATCGCGACCAGGAACATCGCCACGACCGAGGTAAGCCCGGCCATCGGATATTGCTCCAGCATCGCAAACAGCGACACGGCCTCGCCCTTTTCGGCAATCGCCCCGACCAGCCCGCCGGGGCCGCTGATCTCAGAGAACAGCGCGCTGCCCCCCATGACGGTGAACCAGACAAAGGTCACCGCACTGGGGATCAACAGAACGCCTACGACGAATTCACGGATCGTGCGCCCACGCGAAATGCGGGCAATGAACACGCCGACAAAGGGGGCCCATGAAATCCACCATGCCCAGTAAAAGATCGTCCAGCTTGCCAGCCATTTGCTGTCGCTAAAGGCCGAGGTGCGGAACGACATCGAGATCAGATCGCTGAAATAATAGCCCAGCGACTCGATCAGCGTGTCGAGGATAAAGACCGTCGGACCCAGCAGCGCCAGAAACAGCAACAGCACCACGGCGATGACCATGTTCATGTTGCTGAGAAACTGGATGCCCTTGCCGACGCCCGAGACGGCCGAGAGGATGAACAGCACCGACAGCACCGCGATGATCGCCAGTGCGATGGCCGGGGATTCTCCGGTCTGCCACAGATAATTCATGCCGCTGTTGATCTGCTGCGCGCCAAGCCCCAGCGAGGTGGCGGTACCAAACAGCGTGGCGATGATCGCCAGCACGTCGATCATGCGCCCGACCGGCCCATGGATGCGGTCACCAAGCAGCGGGTGAAAGACGCTCGACACCAGCGTGGGCAGGTCGCGGCGATAGCTGAAATAGGCCATGGCAAGGCCCGCCATCGCATAGATTGCCCAAGGGTGCAGCGCCCAATGGAAATAGGCATATTGCATGGCGACCAGAGCCGCCTCTTTGGTCTGTGGCGCGGCAAGGCCATGGGGCGGGTTGGCGTAATGGCTGATCGGCTCGGCCACGCCCCAGAACATCAGCCCGATGCCCATGCCGACGCTGAACATCATGCAAACCCATGAACGCGTCGAGAATTCGGGCTGTTCGTCATCATGGCCAAGCTTGATGCGGCCAAAGCGGCTGAAGGCCAGAAACAGCGAGAAGGCCAGAAAGAAGGCCGTCGAGATAACAAAGCTCCACCCAAAGACCCGGATGATCCAGTTCAGGGTGGCCCTGGCGACCACGGCCAGGCTGTCGGGGCCTAGAACGCCCCACATCACAAAGCCTCCTGCGACCGCAATGGCCGGCCAGAAGACGCCAATGTTAATTCCCCTTTCGGGTTTCGTCTGCATTTACGATCTCCTCCGCAGTCTCCTCCAAGACTCGTTAAGGCGTCCGGCGCTGGGGATGCGCCGGGGCCGTCAGGCTCTCGCACAAAATGGAGGTCCGCATGACCCGGTCGTTGACAAGGCGGCACGCGTTTCACGCAGCCAGATCATGGCTTTGTTCCGATACGGCTTTTGCTCTGTGGCAGCGAACAATTCGTTGGCTTGGGCGAGTATCCTACGCTGGGTAAGATGTGACATGAGGCCCGCCGCAAAGAGCACTCAACCGACATGTTGAGAGGCAAAAACGTCCAGATCGCGACAATTGCATTTAAGCTTGGTCAACAAAAAACCACCCTCGAAGCCTTTGGCATTGCTGATTTTCCGCCCCAAGAGCAGGCCCGGCGGGGGCTGCAACAGAGGCGGCCGGGCGATTCTGCCTGAGGTTGATGCGGCATTGCAGGGTCTGACCCTGCTGGCGCTTCATCTCATAAAAAAACGCCTGCCCCGCAAGGGGGGCAGGCGTAAGGATACAAAAGGGACGTCAGACTCTTTCCAGCGCGATGGCGATGCCCTGACCCACACCGATGCACATGGTCGAAAGCGAGCGTTTGCCACCGTTCAGCGCTAGCTCAAGCGCAGCGGTGCCGGTGATCCGCGCACCCGACATGCCCAGCGGGTGACCCAAGGCAATGGCGCCGCCATTGGGGTTCACGCGCGGGTCATCCCCGGCGATGCCAAGCTCGCGCAGCGTGGCGATGCCCTGGGCGGCAAACGCTTCGTTCAGTTCGATGACGTCGAAATCGGCAGGGGTCAGGCCCAGCCGCTGCATCAGCTTGCGGCTTGCCGGGACCGGGCCGATGCCCATGATCCGGGGCGGGACGCCCGCCGTTGCCCCACCCATCACCCGGGCGATGGGCGTCAGGCCATGGGCCTTGACCGCCGCCTCAGATGCCAGGATCAGGGCGGCCGCCCCATCGTTCACGCCCGAGGCATTGCCTGCCGTGACCGAACCATTGGGAAACAGCGGGCGCAGCTTGGCCAGCGCCTCGGCCGTGGTGGCACGGGGGTGTTCGTCGGTATCGACGACCACAGGCTCGCCCCGGCGCTGAGGGATCGTAACAGCAGCAATCTCGCGCGCCAGACGGCCATTGGCGATGGCAGCCGCCGCCTTTTGCTGCGAGCCCAGCGCCATGGCGTCCTGCGCCTCGCGGCTGATGCCGAATTCATCGGCGACGTTCTGGCCGGTCTGAGGCATGGAATCGGTACCGTAAGCCACATCCATCTCCGGGTTCACGAAGCGCCAGCCGATGGTGGTATCGTGAATCTCGGCATGGCGGGAAAAGGCGCTTTCGGCCTTGGGCAGCACAAAGGGCGCGCGCGACATGGACTCGACCCCGCCCGCGATCATCAGGCTGGCCTCTCCTGCCGCGATCTGGCGCGCAGCGACCAGCACCGCGTCCATGCCCGAACCGCAAAGCCGGTTGATGGTGGTGCCTGGCACCTCGATGGGCAGACCAGCAAGCAGCGCTGACATACGCGCGACGTTGCGGTTATCCTCGCCCGCCTGATTGGCGCAGCCATAGATCACGTCATCCACCGTCTGCCAGTCCACATTGGCGTTCCGCTGGATCAATGCGCGCAGGGGAACCGCGCCAAGATCGTCCGCACGCACCGAGGACAAAGCCCCGCCGAAACGGCCGATCGGCGTGCGGATATAGTCGCAGATAAAAACAGCATTCATATTCAAAGCTCCGGTACGATCAGATCGGCGATTTCGCCATCTACATGCAAGCGCGCGCCGGTCACAGCCTGCAATTCGTCCAGCGAGATCGCAGGCAGCTTTTCACGCAGCACGAAATGGTCATTTTCGATATCAACCACAGCAAGCGAGGTATAGACGCGCGTCACGCAGCGAACCCCGGTCAGCGGCAGGGTGCAGCTTTCGACAAGTTTTGGCATGCCATCCTTGGTGACGTGATCGGTCAGGACGGCGACACGTTTCGCGCCATGGACCAGATCCATCGCGCCGCCAACAGCCGGCACGCCACGCGGTCCGGTGGACCAGTTCGCCAGATCACCGTTCTGCGCCACCTGATAGGCGCCAAGGATCGCGACATCCAGATGCCCGCCCCGCACCATGGCGAAACTGTCGGCATGGTGGAAAAACGCCGCCCCGGGATTAAGGGTGATGGCCTTTTTACCAGCATTGATCAGGTCCCAATCCTCTTGTCCGGCGGGCGGGGCCTCGCCAAAGCCAAGGACGCCGTTTTCGGTATGGAACACCGCCTGACGGCCGGGGGGCTGGAACCTGGCCACCATCTCGGGAAAGCCGATGCCCAGGTTCACATAGGCACCGTCAGCGATGTCCTGCGCCGCGCGCCAGGCGATCTGGGCGTTGGAAAGCCTGGTCGTCATGCCTCCACCTCGGGATAGACCGCATTGGCGCGGTTCAGCGCCTCTTCCTGCGCGGGGTTTGCGACTTCGACGACGCCATCGACAAATATGCCCGGCGTCACCACATGTTCAGGATCAATGCCGCCCGGCGCGACCACCTGTGTCACCTGCACGATGGTTCGTGCCGCCGCCATCGCCATCAGGGGCGAGAAATTGCGTGCCGCCATGCGATAGGTCAGGTTGCCGTGATGGTCGCCAAGTTCGGCCTTGATCAACGCCACATTGGCCTTGAGCCAGCGTTCCTGGACATAATGCCTGCCCTCGAACTCTGCGACCGGCTTGCCCTGCGCCAGATCGGTGCCATAGGCGGTCAGAGTGTAAAAAGCCGGAATACCCGCGCCACCGGCCCGGATCCGTTCGGCCAGCGTGCCCTGCGGGACGAGTTCCAGCCCGATCTCTCCGGCAAGGTATTTCTCGGTAAAGACACGCGGATCAGCCGAGCGCGGGAAAGAACAGACCATCTTGCGCACCATTCCCTGCTTGATCAGCGCAGCAATACCGACATGGCCGTTGCCAGAGTTGTTGTTGATGACCGTCAGGTCACGGGGGCTGCCGGTCGCCAGACAGCGGTCAATCAGCGCATGGATCAGCTCGATCGGCGCGCCCGAGCCGCCGAAACCGCCGATCATCACTGTTGCGCCGTCCGGGATGTCGGCAACCGCCTCGGCCAGACTGGGGATGCGTTTGTCCATGTGTCCTCTTCTGCAGGTACGGACAGGTTGTTGCCCATAGAGCCACCGGCGGGCCAGAGATTCCGTGCGGATGTTGACATTTGTTCAAATTGTGGAAAATCCTGTGCGCATGGTGAACAAAACTGACTTTATCGCCTCGCTTGCCAAGGGGCTGAAGGTGATCGAAGCCTTTCGGGCCGAGCAACCGCGCCTTTCAATCACCGAGGTCGCCGAGGCGACCGGCCTTGACCGTGCGACCGCGCGGCGCTGTCTTTTGACCCTGCACGAGCTTGGCTACGCCGATTACGACGGCAAATTCTTTACCCTGACCCCGCGTGTCCTGCGTCTTGGCATGGGAGCAATGGCGGCAATTCCACTGGCGCAACTGGTGCAGCCCTGGCTTGACCAATTGTCCGAACAGATCGGCCAAAGCACCTCGGTCTCGATCCTCGACGATACCGAGATCGTCTATCTTGCCCGTGCAGCACAGCGACGGGTCATGTCGATCGGGCTGATGCCGGGCTCGCGCCTGCCGGCGCATTGCACCTCAATGGGGCGGGTGCTGTTGGCCGCCCTGCCCGAGCCCGAGGCCCGCGCCATTATCGAACGTTCTGACCTGACCCCGCGCACACCCTTTAGCCTGACCGCGCCGGCTGAGATTATGGCCCGTCTTGGTCAGGTCCGGGCCGAGGGCCATTCGCTTAACGATCAGGAGGTCGAGCTGGGGCTGCGCTCGCTTGCCGTGCCGCTGTACAATATTCATGGCCGGGTGGTCGCGGCACTGAACACCGGCGTGGCTGCGGTCCATGCCTCGGCGCAGGAAATGGCCGCGCTGTACCTGCCGCCCCTGCTGAAGGTGCAAGAGGGGCTGCGCCGCGTCCTGCGCTGACCGATTATTCCACATCATGGAATGATAAGCGCGCGGAACCTTGCTTTTACAAATCCGGGTGCAGAATTTCCCTTGCGTTCCGGCAAGAATCGTTCAGAAATCTGCATCAGACAAGGCGGCTACCGCGTCCATATGGTGGATCGGTGTCAGGGGAGGGGAGGCCCCCGCCGCCATGGGAGGGACAAGATGCAACTGACCGACACCCAGCCCGAGGGAGAGTTGGCCCTAGGCGGTATCGAGGCGCTGGCCGAGCCAAAGCGCGCCGAGCGTTGGATGCGCCCGGTTGAAATCATCGCTGCCGGCCTTTTGGTGGTGATGATGGTCACCGTGCTGGCCAATGTCTTTTTTCGCTATGTGCTGACAAAGCCGCTGATCTGGGGGGATGAGGTCGCCTCGATCAGTTTCATCTGGATGGCGATGCTGGGCGCGGCTCTGGCGGTGGACCGGCACGAGCATATGCGGCTGACCGTATTCCTGCCGCTGCTGCCCGGACGGGTGGCACGCGTGGCCGAGATCGTGGGGCAGGTTCTGGTCTGCATCCTGCTGCTGCGGCTTTTGCCGGTAGCGGTGGAATATGCCTATGAGGAAAGCTTTGTCCGCTCTCCCGCGCTGGGGCTGCCGATGTCATGGCGCGCCTCGGCCCTGCCTGCCGGGATCGGGCTGATGACATTTCTGTCGCTGCTTGCGGTGCTGCGCACCCGTGAATGGCGGATAATCGGGGCCACGCTGATCGTAACGGCGGCGGCAGTCGCGGTGCTGTGGTATGCACGCCCTGCCCTTTTGTCGCTGGGCAACTGGAACCTGCCGATCTGGCTGGGGCTGCTGGTCGCGGTGCTGCTGTGCATAGGGGTGCCCATTGCGTTCTGCTTTGCGCTGGGAACGCTTGCCTATCTAACATTTGCCAGCCACGCGCCGATCTTTGTGATGATGGGCCGCATCGACGAAGGCATGTCCTCGCTGATCCTGCTGTCGGTCCCGGTCTTTGTTCTGTTGGGCTGCATTCTTGATGCAACCGGCATGGGCAAGGCCATCGTGAACTTTCTTGCCTCGCTGCTTGGCCATGTGAAGGCGGGGATGAGCTATGTGCTGCTCGGCTCGATGTTTCTTGTATCGGGGATCTCGGGTTCAAAGGTCTCGGACATGGCGACGGTTGCCCCGGCGCTGTTTCCCGAAATGCGCCGCCGCGGCCATTCCGCGCCCGAGATGACGGCGCTGCTGGCGACTGGCGCAGCCATGGCCGACACGGTCCCGCCTTCGATCGTGCTGATCGTGCTTGGCTCGGTCGCGGGGGTGTCGATTGCGGGGCTGTTCACCTCGGGCTTTGTCATCGCCATGGTGCTGCTGGTGGTGCTTGCCGTGCTTGCGCGCTGGAAAGCCCGGGGCGAGGATATGTCGGGCGTCAAACGCGCAACCCCGGTGCTGATCGGCAGGGCGCTGCTGATTGCTGCCCCGGCTTTGGTCCTGCCCTTCATGATCCGCAGTCTTGTTGCCAGCGGCGTTGCGACAGCGACCGAGGTATCGGCCATCGCAGTCGTCTATGCCTTTATCATCGGGGTCGTGCTTTACGGCGGCATCCCGCTGCGCCGCGTGGGCGCGATGCTGGTCGAGACTGCCGCCATGTCGGGTGCAATCCTGCTGATCCTTGGTGCAGCCTCGGCCATGGCCTGGGCGCTGACACAATCGGGCTTTGCCCGCGACCTGATGACCGTGGTTACCGGTCTGCCGGGCGGCTGGGTCGTGTTCATGCTGGCCTCGATCGCGATCTTTCTGATCCTTGGCTGCGTGCTGGAAGGGCTGCCGGCCATCGTGCTGCTGGCGCCGATCATGTTCCCCATCGCCCGAGGGCTTGGCATTCACGACATCCATTACGCCATGGTCATCGTCACGGCCATGAACATCGGCCTGATGGCACCGCCCATCGGCATCGGCTTCTACATCGCCTGCAAGATCGCCAATGTGCCCGCCGATCAGGTCATGCGCCGGATCTGGCCCTATCTTGCGGCGCTGATGATCGGCCTTCTGGCCATCGCTGCCGTGCCCTGGTTCTCGACCGCATTGCTATGATCCAAACAACCTCGGGGAGGAGGAAACCATGAAAATCAACCGTCGCAGCGTCCTGATGGGGGCCGCCGCCGGGGCGCTGGCCGCGCCCTTTATCCGCACCGGCGCAGCCCGCGCCGCCGAATTCAGCTACAAGATCGCCAATAACCAACCGCTAGAACACCCAAGCAACGTCCGGCTGATCGAGGCGGTCAAGGCGATCCTTGAGGAAACCTCGGGCGCTGTGGACATCCAGATCTTTCCGTCCAACCAGCTTGGCGCCGATACCGATGTGCTGGGTCAGCTGCGCTCGGGCGGGGTTGAGTTCTTCCAGCTGTCGCCGATCATCCTTTCGACGCTGGTGCCGAACGCCTCGATCAACGGTGTGGGCTTTGCCTTCCCGGATTACGACACGGTCTGGAAGGCGATGGACGGCGAGCTGGGTGCCTATGAGCGCGGACAGATCGAGGCCGCGGGCCTTGTCGTGATGGACAAGATCTGGGACAACGGCTTCCGCCAGACCACCTCCTCGACCAAGCCGATCACCTCGCCCGAGGATCTTCAGGGCTTCAAGATCCGCGTGCCGGTCAGCCCGCTGTGGACCTCGCTCTTTTCGGCCTTTGGGGCGGCTCCGGCCTCGATCAACTTTGCCGAGGTCTATACCGCACTGCAAACCGGCATCGTCGATGGTCAGGAAAACCCGCTGGCGATCATGAAGGTCGCCAAGCTGTGGGAGGTGCAGAAATACCTGTCCATGACCAACCATATGTGGGACGGGTTCTGGCTGCTTGGCAACCGCCGTGCCTGGGCCGCCCTGCCCGAGGAAGCCCAACAGATCGTCGCCAAGAACTTCAACGCCGCCGCCGAACGGCAACGCGCCGACGTGATGGAGCTGAACGCCTCACTGCGTGGCGAGCTTGAGGGACAGGGCTTTGTCTTTAACGACGTCGATCCCAAACCGTTTGAGGACAAGCTGCGCGAGGCGGGCTTCTATACCGAATGGAAAAAGACCTACGGCGACGAGGCGTGGGAGATCCTTGAGACCGCCATCGGCCGCAAGCTCGCCTGACATGACCGGACAGCCCGCCCCATCCCCCGCACCCCCTGCGCCTGAGCCCGCCGGCGGCGGCGCGCAGGCGGTGGCGCGGGCGCTGTCGCTGCTGTCGCTGGTCGGCAGGGGTGGCAGCGCGGGATCGGGGCTGGCTCAGCTTGCCGCTGCAACCGGGCTTGCGCGACCGACAGCACGGCGGCTGCTGCTGGCGCTGACCGAGGCGCGCATGGTCGAGCAGGACCGCCACACCCGCCGCTATCATCTTGGTCCCGAAGCGTATCTGCTGGCCTCATTCGCGGCCGAGCGGCACGGCATCCTGCATCACGCGCGCGACTCCATGCTGCGGCTGGCGCGCGACACTGGCGATACGGTGCTGCTGACCGTGCCACAGGGCGACCACACGCTTTGCCTTGAGCGGATCGAGGGCGACTTCCCGGTCCGGACCCATGCTCTGATGCGCGGCGACCGCAAACCAGCGGGCGTCGGCGCAGGGGCGCTGGCGATCCTTGCCGCCCTGCCGGTGGCCGAGGCGGATGCGCTGCTACAGCGGACGGCCCCGCTGACCGAGGCGATGGCCCCCGGCCTTGCCCCGGCACTTATCGAGGATCTGGCGCGCGCGCGGGCCAGCGGCCATGCGCTGAACCCCGGTCGGGTCGTGCCGGGATCGTGGGGCCTGGGCGTTGCAATCCTGTGGCCCGATGGCCGCCCGGCGGGTGCGCTGTCCATCGCTGCAATCGACAGCCGCATGGGCGAGGCCCGTCAGGCCGAACTGACAGCCATGCTGCACCACGAAGCGCGGCTGATCGAAACCCGTCTCGCCGCGCTTGAGACGCAACCCGAAAGGAACATCGCATGACGGATCCGCTGATCGTCGGCTGGGCGCATACGAAATTCGGCAAGGCCGAAGCGCCCGACACCATGGCCCTGATGGCCGAAGTTGCGCGCCCGGCGCTGGACCACGCCGGACTTGGCCCCGAGGCCGTCGATGGCATTTTCGTCGGGGTCTATAACAACGGCTTCTCGCGGCAGGATTTTCAGGGCGCTCTGGTCGCCATGGGTACCCCCGAACTGGCGGGCGTACCCTTTATGCGCACCGAAAGCGCCTGTGCCACCGGCTCGGCCGCGCTTTACTCGGCTGCGGATTTCATCGCCTCGGGGCGTGGCAAGGTCGCGCTGGTGATCGGCGCCGAAAAAATGAGCGCGACCCCCGGAGATCAGGTCGGCGACATCCTTTTGTCAGCAAGCTACGTCCCGGAAGAGGGCGACATCCCCGGCGGATTTGCAGGCGTTTTTGGCCGCATCACCGACACCTATTTCCAACGCCACGGCGACCGCTCGGAAGAGCTGGCGATGATCGCCGCAAAGAACCACGAAAACGGTATGCGCAACCCTTATGCGCATATGCAAAAGCCCTTTGACGTCGCTTTCTGCAACACTGTCTCGGACAAGAACCCGCGGGTGGCGGGACCGCTGCGGCGCACGGATTGTTCACTCGTCTCGGACGGGGCTGCGGCGCTGGTGCTGGCCGCGCCCGATGTGGCGGCCGATCTGCAACGCGCCATCCGCTTTCGCGCCCGGGCGCAGGCGGGCGATCTGCTGGCGCTGTCGCGGCGCGACCCCATCGCCTTTGACGGCCCGCGCCGGGCATGGGCAGCGGCGCTTGAACAAGCCGGGCTTGGTATCATGGATCTGGCGCTGGTCGAGACCCATGACTGTTTCACCACCGCCGAGATGATCGAATACGAGGCCATGGGCCTGGCCGAACCCGGTCAGGGCTGGCGCGTCATCCGCGACGGCGTGACCCGCTTTGACGGCGCGTTGCCGGTGAACCCCTCGGGCGGGCTCAAGTCGCGCGGCCATCCGATCGGCGCAACCGGCGTCTCGCAACATGTCATGGTCGCCATGCAGCTTTGCGGTGATGCTGGCGAAATGCAGGTGCCGGGCGCCACACTCGGCGGGGTATTCAACATGGGCGGCGCAGCAGTCGCCAGCTATTGCTCGATTCTGGAGCGGATGAAATGACCGAACCCATCGGCGGCCTGAACCCGGTCTCGACCCGGGTGATGAACCTTGCCACTTTTCTGACCCAGGCAGCACGGCGGGACCCTGACGGCGTCGCGCTGGTCATGGGCGATGCGCGCTGGAGCTGGCGCGAGTTCGAAGCCCGCGCCGACGCCCTTGCCCACGCGCTGCAAACCCGCTTTGGCCTGCAAAAAGGCGACCGGGTCATGTGCCAGTCGCAGAACTGCATGGAGATGATGCAGGCCATGTTCGCGGTCTGGCGCGCCGGTGGCGTCTGGGTGCCCGCAAACTTTCGCCAGACGCCCGAAGAGGTGGCCTATCTGACACAATCCTCGGGCGCGGCACTGATGTTCTGCAACGCGGGCTTTCCCGATCACGCCGCCGCCTGCGGGGTAACGACGCTGGTCTTTGGTCAGGCGGACTTTGGCCCCTCGGTGCAGGATATCACCGAGGCGCATCTGGGCCAGCGCCCCGAAGTCGCGGTGGTGGATCGCGACGACCCGTGCTGGTTCTTCTTTACCTCGGGAACGACGGGACGGCCCAAAGCCTCGGTCCTGACCCACGGGCAAATGGCCTTTGTCGTTACAAACCATCTTGCTGACCTGATGCCCGGGCTGACGGGCGACGATGCCTCACTGGTCGTCGCGCCGCTGTCCCATGGCGCGGGGGTCCATCAGCTGACGCAGGTGGCACGGGGGGTCAAGACCGTGCTTTTGCCGTCCGAACGTTTCGATGTCGCGCAGGTCTGGGATCTGGTGCGGGAATGGCGTGTCTCGACCATGTTTACGGTGCCGACGATCCTTAAACTGCTGGTCGAACATCCGGCGACAGCCGGGGCCGATACCTCATCGCTGCGCTATGTGATCTATGCTGGCGCGCCTATGTACCGGGTCGATCAGCAAAAAGCGCTGGACACGCTTGGCAAGGTGCTGGTGCAATATTACGGGCTGGGCGAATGTACCGGCGCAATCACCGTCCTGCCCGCCCATCTGCACGAAACCGGGGAAGGTCCAAACGTCCGCATCGGTACCTGTGGCCATGCCCGCACCGGGATCGAGATCCAGATACAGGACGATCAGGGCCGCGAACTGCCGCCCGGCCAGACCGGAGAGATTTGCGTGATCGGCCCCGCCGTCTTTGCCGGCTATTACCAGAACCCACAGGCCAATGCGAAATCCTTTCGCAACGGCTGGTTCCGCACCGGGGACCTTGGCCATATGGACGAGGCGGGCTTTGTCTATATCACCGGACGCGAATCCGACATGTTCATCTCGGGCGGCTCAAACGTTTACCCGCGCGAGATCGAGGAAAAGATCCTGACCCACCCCGCCATCTCTGAGGTCGCGGTGCTTGGCATCCCCGACCCGCTGTGGGGTGAGGTCGGCTGGGCGGTCTGCGTTGCCCACGCCCCGGTCAGCGAAGCAGAGCTGACCGAATATCTTGGGCCCAGGGTCTCGCGCTACAAACTTCCCAAACGCTTTCTGTTCTGGGACGCGCTGCCGAAATCGGCCTATGGCAAGATCACCAAAAAGATGATCCGCGAAGAGCTTGAGGCCCGCGGCCTGCTGGAGAAAGCACCGGCATGAACCCCGACACGCGGATGGTCCATCCCGGCCCGCGCGCCACAAGCCGCGCCGAGGTGCGGCGCGCCGTGTTGCGCCCTGTCAGGGGGCGGCTGCGCGCGGGTCAGACGGTCATGCAGGCGGTGGGCGATCTGTTCGCCTCTTGCGGCTGCAAGGGCGGGGTGTTGTCGCTTGCCGGGCTTTGCTGCGGGCCGATGCGTTATGTGCTGCCCGACCTGTCCACAGACGGGCTGCATGCGGCGTGGTATTCCGAGACGCACGCCCCGCCGGGCCGCTGGACAATCCACAGCGCCACCGCCACCGTCGGCTGGAAAGAGGGCGCGCCCTTTCTGCATTGCCACGGCATCTGGTCGGATGGGCGCGAAACGGCCATGGGGCACCTTTTGCCCTTTGACTCGGTCATTGCCGAGGACGTCACGGTCGAAGGGCTTGGCGCCCCCGGCACATGGTTCGAGGCCCTGCCTGACCCCGAGACCGCCTTTACCCTGTTCACGCCTGAGGGGGGCGAGGATGGCGCCGCCCTTTTCGCCCGCATCCGCCCGGGCGAGGACGTAGTCACCGCCATCGAAACCCTCGCCGCCAGGCATGGCATCAGCTCGGCAAGGCTGCATGCCGTCGGCAGTATCGACCACATCCGCTTTTCGGACGGGCAGCGTATGGACTGCCTTGCCACCGAACTGCGTTTTGACGACGCCCGGCTGATCCGGGGCACCGCGCATATCCCGATTGAGGTCGTGGATATCCACGGCCATATCGCCCGAGGCGTGCTGGAACGTGGCCCGAACCCTGTGGGCGTCACGCTGGAACTCATCATCGAACCGACAGAGGACCCATCATGAAAACCGCTATCGTCACCGGGGGTTGCCGGGGCATCGGCCTTGCCGCCACCGAGATCTTTCTTGAACAGGGCTGGCGCGTGGCCATGGTCGATCGTGACACCGAAGAGCTGCACCGGGTCGCGGATGGTATGGAAAACGTGCTGGCGGTCGAGGCCGATGTCTCGATTCCCAAGGATGTCGAGCGCATGGTGGCCGAGACAACCGCCGCATTCGGCCGCATTGATGCGCTGGTGAACAATGCCGGGGTCGCGCTGTTTTCGCGCGTCGGCCGCACCAGTTTCGAGGAATGGCGCGAGGTGATGTCGACAAACCTTGACGGCGTCTTTCTGTGCACCCAGGCGGCAGTGCCGGAACTGGCCAAGACGCGTGGGGCAATCGTCAATATCGCCTCGATCTCGGGCCTGCGCGCCTCGACCCTGCGGGTAGCATACGGCACCTCCAAGGCGGCGGTGATCCACCTGACCAAGCAATTCGCCGCCGAGCTGGGCGAACAGGGCATCCGCGTCAATTGTGTGGCGCCCGGCCCGGTCAAGACCAAGCTGGCTGCCGCCGTCCATGCGCCCGAAATCATCTCGGCCTATTACGACGCCATCCCGCTGAACCGCTATGGCGAGGCGCGTGAGATCGCAGAAGCCATCGTCTTTCTATGCTCGGACAAGGCGAGTTTCGTGTCAGGACAGACCCTGGCCGTCGATGGTGGCTTTGACGCAACCGGCGTCGGCCTGCCCGCGCTCAGGCGCGAGAACGAACCGGCCTGACCGCGGGCCGGTGCCGCATCCAACCCGCTGACCAATGCCGGGCCGTGTCACGACATCACGGCCCGCCCGAAAATTGTCTGCAGATATAATCATAACAATATTGCCAATTGCCTGGATTGGATTAATTTCAATCCATGACAATATGGACCCCAGATCCCGGCACCCTGCATCGCCCGGCCTATCTTTCGCTGGCCGAGCAATATGCCCGCGCCATTCGCGACGGGCGGCTGCCCGCTGGCACCCGCCTGCCGCCCCAGCGCAAGCTGGCCGACGATCTGGGATTGTCGGTCCAAACCGTCTCGCGCGCCTATGAAGAACTGATCCGCCGCGGCCTGGTGGTCGGAGAGGTCGGGCGCGGCTCTTTCGTGTTGCCCCCGGGGGGCGAAAACTCACCACCCTATCTGGCAGAGCGGCAGCGCGAACTGATCGACCTGTCGATCCTCAAACCCGTGACCGAGCATATGCATGTCGAGACCTTCCGTCAGGGCCTGCATTGGGTGGCCGAAAATCTGACGGCTTCGGCCGCGCTGTCCTTCCGCCCGAACTCGGTCCTGCCGAAACACCAGCAGGTCGCCGCAGACTGGCTGCGCCGTCATGGCGTCGACACCGCACCGCAAAACATCACCATCACCGACGGCGCCACCTCGGCCATCACCACGGCGGTGATGAGCGCGGTCCCGGCGGGCGGCACTTTGGCGGCCGCCACGCTGACCCATCATCTATTGATCCCGCTGTGCCGCTATCTGGGCCTGCATCTTGAGGGACTGCCCGTCGATGAGGACGGCATCATCCCCGAGGCGCTGGATCATCTGGCCCGCAAGGGCTGTTTGCGGGCGCTGTATATGCAACCGGCGGCAATCAATCCCATGGCAATCATGACCAGCACCCAACGTCGCGCCGAACTTGCCGATATTGCCCGTCGGCATGATCTGCTGATCATCGAAAACGACATGCTGAACGCGATGATTCCCGACCGGCCGACGCCCATGGCGGCACTCGCGCCCGAGCGGGTGCTGCATATCAACGGCTTTACCAAGACCACGCTGCCGGGCCTGCGGGTTGCCTGGCTGGTGTCTCCGCCCCAGATCGCCTCGACCGCCGCTAACCGGCATCTGGTGACAAACTGGATGGCCACACCCGCCATGGTCGAATTGCTGAGCCATTGGATCAGTGACGGCACGGTGGACCGGCTGATCTGCTGGCAACGCGAGGCGTTGGAACAGCGCCACCGCATCGCCCGTGAGGTGCTGGGCGCAACCCTGTTTCGCGCGCATCCCCAAAGCCTGCACATCTGGCTGGAACTGCCCGAAGGTCGCGACGAAGAGGAGTTTGTCGCCCAGGGCCGCCAGCGCGGCGTCGCCATCGCTTCGGGCCGGGCCTTCCGGCTGAGTGAACGTGGACGCCGCGACGCGGTGCGAATCGCCCTTGGCTCGACCAGCACAGATGAGCTGCACCGGGGCCTAGCACTGGTCGCCGATGTACTGAACGGCACCTCGGAGCCGTTGCTTCCGCTGATCTGATGAGCAGATCAAAGCTAAAAATTGTTATGATATTATTTTAATATTGACCTGATTTGATCTCGCTGCAAAGCTCTCCTCAGCAACAAAGGGGGACGCCTTTGGACCAGCCGATCATCCGCATCCAGAATTTGCAGAAATCCTTCGGGACGCTGACAGTTATCGACGGGCTGAACTTTGATGTGGCCAAGGGCGAAAAGCTGGCGCTGATCGGCCCCTCGGGCTCGGGCAAGACCACGATCCTGCGCATCCTGATGACGCTGGAAGGGATCTCGGGCGGACGGATCGAAATCTGTGGCGAACCGCTGTACCACATGCAACGCAATGGCGCCGAGGTCCCCGCGGATGAGGCGCATCTGCACCGGATGCGTCGCCACATCGGCATGGTATTTCAGCATTTCAACCTGTTCCCGCATAAATCGGTGCTGCAAAACATCACGCTCGCCCCCATGCTGACCAAGGGCGAGACGCGGGCAGCGGCCGACAAGCGGGCGCGCGAATTGCTTGATATGGTCGGCCTGGCCGATAAGGCCGGCTACATGCCAAGCCAGCTTTCGGGCGGCCAGAAACAACGCGTCGCCATCGCCCGCGCGCTGGCCCTTCAACCCCAGATCATGCTCTTTGACGAGGTGACCTCGGCTCTTGACCCTGAACTGGTCGAAGAGGTGCTCGAAGTGATGAAGCGCCTGGCCGCCGAAACCGACATGACCATGCTGCTCGTCACTCACGAGATGGGATTTGCCCATGACTTCGCTGATCGCGTCCTGTTCTTTGACCGGGGCCGCATCGTCGAACAGGGTCCGCCCAAGCAGATCTTTACCGCGCCGGCAGAGGACCGGACGAAGTCCTTCCTGCGCAAGATCATCGCCGCCGGACAGCGCGTGTGATGCAACCCAACAGGAGAGAATGATGAAAAAATGCCTGATCGCCTTGGTTTTGGTGGCCGCGCCGCTGCCGGCCCTTGCCGACAAGCTAGATGACCTCAAGGAACAGGGCTATGTCCGCATCGCCATCGGCAACGAACCGCCCTATACGGCTGTCGCCTCGGACGGCAAGGTCTCGGGGGCGGCACCGGATGTGGCACGCGCGGTCTTTGAGCGGCTGGGGATCAAGGATCTTGAGGCCTCGATTGCCGAATATGGCGCGATGATCCCCAGCCTTCAGGCCGGGCGGGTCGATGCGATCACCGCAGGTCTGTTCATGAAACCCGAGCGGTGTCAGGCCGTCGCCTATTCCGAACCGATCCTTTGCGATGCCGAGGCACTGCTGCTGCCCAAGGGCAACCCAAAGGGCTTTAAATCCTATGCTGACATCGCCAACGACCCTGCGGCAAAGCTTGGCGCGCCGGGCGGAGGCACCGAGGAAAAGCTGGCGCTTGATGCGGGCGTGCCGCGCGACCGGCTGATCGTGGTTCCTGATCCGCAATCGGGGCTGAAGATGGTGCAGGACGGCCGTATCGACGCCTATTCGCTGCCGGTCCTGTCACTCAACGATCTGCTTAAGAAATCGGGCGACGCGAACCTTGAGGTCTTTGCCCCGGTCGAAGGCGCCCCGGTTTATTGCGACGGCGCGGCCTTTAACAAAAAGGACACCGCCCTGCGCGACGCCTTTGACGTCGAGCTGGCCAAGCTGAAAGAATCGGGCGAGTTCGCCAGCATCGTCGAGCCTTACGGCTTTTCGGCACAGGCGGCGATGTCGACGACGCGCGATCAGCTCTGCGCGGCGCAGTAACCTCTGGGCGGGGGGTTACCTCGCCTTTTCATCAGCGAAAAAAGGCAGGCTTCGGCGCATGGGCGACTGGGCAGGATATCTGACACTCATCCTTCAGGGGGCATGGGTCACGGTCAAGCTGACCCTGATGGGCTCGGCTTTGGCGCTGGTCGTGGCCTTTCTTGCCGGGCTTGGCCGCATCTCGCACCACGCGCCGATCCGCTGGCTTTCAACCGCGTATATCGAATTCTTTCGCGGCACTTCGATCTTTGTCCAGCTGTTCTGGATCTATTTCGTGCTGCCGATGACAGGGGCCGAGCTGACGCCCATGCAGGCGGGGGTAATGGCGCTGGGGTTGAATGTCGGCGCATATGGGGCCGAGGTGGTGCGCGGCGCGATCCTTGCCGTGCCGCGCGGCCAGCACGAGGCCTGCATCGCCGTCAACCTGACGCGCTGGCAGCGGCTGCGCCATGTCATCCTGCCGCAAGCCCTGCCGCTGATGCTGCCGACCTTTTGCAACAATGCCATCGAGCTGCTCAAGGCGACTTCGGTCGTCTCGCTGATATCGCTGTCGGACATGACCTTTCAGGCGCAGGTGGTCCGTTCACAGACCGGCAGCACGCTGATGCCCTTTGTCACCATCCTGGTGCTGTATTTCGCGATGTCCTCGGCCATCTCATTCGGCATGCGCCGGATCGAGCGCCGGGTGACGCGCGGTCTCGACGGAGTGCGCTGACATGGAATGGGATTGGGATTTCGCCTGGTCGATCATGCCCACCCTGCTTGCAGGGTTCCGCATCACGCTGATCGCGACCTTTCTCGGCGCTATTGTGGCCGCAGTGCTGGGGCTGGTCTTTGCGATCCTGCGCCGCTCATCCAACCGCTGGCTTTCACGCGGGACCAGTTTTGTGGTCGAATTCATCCGCGGCACGCCGCTGCTCGTGCAGCTGTATTTCATCTTTTACGTGCTGCCCGATCTGGGGCTGCGATTGCCGGCGCTGATGGCGGGGGTGATCGGCATGGGCCTGCACTATGCGACCTATGCTGCCGAGGTCTATCGCGGCGGCATCGAATCCGTCCCGCGGGGCCAGTGGGAGGCCGCGCGCGCCACCAACCTGACCACCCGGCAGACCTGGCTGCATGTCATTCTGCCGCAGGCGGTGCCACCGATGATCCCGGCGATGGCGAATTACCTGCTGGCCATGTTCAAGGAAACGCCGCTGCTATCCGCCATCACCGTACTTGAGCTGATGAATCAGGCGAAATCGGTCGCCAACAGCTCATACCGCTATGTCGAGCCGATGACGCTGGTCGGGGTGATGTTCCTGATCGTCAGTCTGCTGTCGGTCATCGCGCTGCGCTGGCTGGAACGCCGTTATGGAAGGGTCTCGCAATGAACACCCTGCCGCTGTCCGTCACCTTTGACAACCGGCCCCTGCCTCGTCGCGTCGGGCTGGTGACACTGGCCACAGATCACACGACCGAGGTCGATTTCTCGGTCCTGCCGGCGCATGGCGTTGGCGTCTATGCCACCCGCATCCCCTTTGCCAATCCCGTCACGCCCGAGACATTGGCCGCGATGGCCCGCGACGTGACCTCGGCAGCGGCGCTGATCCTGCCTGATGAGGATCTGGACGCGGTGGTCTATAGCTGCACTTCGGCCTCGGTCGTGATCGGCGACGAAGCGGTGCGCGAGGCGATCCGGCGTGGCAAGCCGGGTTCTGAGCCGATCACACCGATTTCAGCCGGATTTGCCGCTTTGCGGGCGCTTAAGGCAGAGCGGATCACGCTTCTGACCCCCTACACCCCGCGCACCACCCAGCCGATGGCCGATTGCTTCCGGGGTGCGGGCTTTGCCCTGCAAGGGGTGTCCTGCCTGAACCTGACCGACGATCGCGAAATGGCACGAATTTCGCATGCGACGATCATCGAGGCGGCGCGTGCCGCCATCGCCCCGGACAGCCAGGCATTGTTTATCGCCTGCACTGCCGTCCGCGCCGCCACCATCGTCGACCGGATCGAACAGACGGTCGGGGTCCCGGTGGTCTCGGCCAATTCCGCAACGCTGTGGGCGGCTGCGCGGGCCTGCGGCGTGACCGGCCCGATCGCGCCCGGCCAACTGATGAGGACGGCATGAGCGTCACCCTTAACGACATCCACGCCGCCGCCAAGCGCATCCGCGCCCATGTGGTCGAAACGCCGCTGTTGCCGGACGAGGTCCTGTCAGCCCGGCTGGGCCAGCCCATCTGGCTGAAATGCGAATACCGCCAGACCACTGGCGCCTTCAAGCTGCGCGGCGCGACCAATGCGCTTTTGTCCCTGCAACCCAGGGCGCTGGCGCGCGGCGTTGTCACAGCTTCGACCGGAAATCATGGCCGGGCGCTGGCCCATGCGGCCCGCGCGCTTGGCGTGCCGGCGACTGTCTGCCTGTCGCGTCTGGTACCCGAAAACAAGGTACGTGCCATCCGCGACCTCGGGGCCGAGGTACGCATCGTCGGCGCCAGCCAGGATGAGGCGATGGCCGAGGTTGCCCGCGCAGTCGAACGCGAAGGGATGACCGAAATCCCGCCCTTTGACCACGAAGCGGTGGTTGCCGGTCAGGGAACGTTGGGTCTGGAAATCGCGCCCATGGACCCTGCGATGGTGCTGGTACCGCTTTCCGGCGGCGGGCTCGCAGCTGGGATTGCGGTGGCGCTCAGGTCGCTTGCCCCCCAGACACGGATCATCGGCCTGACGATGGAGAGTGGTGCCGCCATGGCCGCGAGCCTTGCCGCCGGTCATCCGGTCGAGGTCGGGGAAAGCCCCAGCCTTGCCGACAGCCTTGGCGGCGGCATCGGGGTCGCAAACCGCGTGACCTTTCCGCTGTGCCGCGACCTGCTCGACGATGTGGTCCTGCTGACCGAGGCCGAGATCGCGGCCGGTATCCGCCACCTTGGCCGCGCGGGCCATGTCGTCGAAGGCGCGGCCAGCGTCGGCACCGCCGCGCTTCTTGCGGGTAAGGTCGCGCCGACCGGCCCGACCATCTGCATCCTTTCCGGCGCGAATATCGACCCCGCGCTGCATTCCCGCATCATGGCAGAGGCCGCATGAGACCGCCCGTCACCATCCTGACCGAAACCGACCTGCGCGCGCTTGTGCCGCCGGATACCAAAGCTGTTGCCTGCATCCGCGATGCCTTTGTGGCGCTGGCGACCCGACCTGTGGCAATGCCGCCGATCCTGCGCCTGGATATCCCCGAACACCGGGGCGAGGTCGATGTAAAGACCGCTTATATTCCCGGCCTTTCGCATTTCGCGATCAAGATCTCGCCCGGATTTTTTGGCAATCCCGCGCTTGGCCTGCCCTCGACCAATGGGATGATGGTGGTGCTGTCCTCGCGTACCGGACTGGTCGAGGCTCTGTTGCTCGACAACGGCTATCTGACCGATATTCGCACCGCCGCAGCCGGGGCAGTGGCCGCCGACGCGCTTGCGCGCCCGGATGCAGGCAAGGCAGCGATCCTTGGGGCGGGGATGCAGGCGCGGATGCAACTGCGCGCGCTTACACTTGTGCGCAAACTTACCGGGGTGCGGGTCTGGGCGCGGGATGCGGCCAAGGCACAGGCTTTTGCGGCCGAGATGACCAAAGCGTTGGGCATCCCCGTCACCCCCGCCGCCAGCGTCGCCGGGGCGACGCACGACGCTGATCTGGTCGTGACCACCACCCCCGCCGAGCAGCCGATCCTAGGTCCCGACGACATTGCCCCCGGAACCCATGTCACCGCCATGGGCTCGGACGCGCAGCATAAGAATGAGATCGCGCCCGAGCTGATCGCCCGCGCACTCTATGTTGCCGACCGCCTCTCGCAAACGCGAGAGCTGGGCGAACTGCGCCATTCGCCCCTTGCCGGGCAGGAATTTCCCGAACTGGGCCAGATCCTTGCCGGACAGGCCGCGGGCCGGACCAGCGCCAGCCAGATCACCCTGGCCGATCTGACCGGCACCGGGATTCAGGACACCGCCATCGCCACCCTGGCACTTGCCCGTGCGGGCAAAACCGGGGCCGGCCGTACCTTCACCCTGTGAGAGCAACCGCCATGACAGAAGTCGCATTGAAATTCACCCGCGAGGAATATGCCGGACGCCTCGCCAGGACCCGCCGGGCGATGGAGGCGAAAGGCGTCGATCTGCTGATCGTCACCGATCCGTCGAACATGAACTGGCTGACAGGCTATGACGGCTGGTCATTTTACGTCCATCAATGTGTCGTCATCCCGCCCGAGGGCGAACCGATCTGGTACGGGCGCGGACAGGACGCCAATGGCGCAAAACTGACCGCCTATCTGCGGCATGAAAATATCATCGGCTATCCCGACCATTACGTGCAGAACCCCGAAATGCACCCGATGGACCACCTGTCCGCCATCCTGCGCGACCGTGGCTGGGGCGCAAAGCGCATCGGCGTCGAAATGGACAATTACTGGTTCACCGCCGCAGCCTTTGCCAGCCTGACACAGCACCTGCCGGATGCGCGGTTTTCAGATTGCACCGCCCTTGTGAACTGGCAACGCGCGGTGAAAAGCCCGCAAGAGATCGCCTATATGCGCAATGCCGCGCGGATCGTCGAGGCGATGCACGCCCGCATCCTCGACAAGGTCGAGGTCGGCATGCGCAAATGCGATCTTGTGGCCGAGATCTATGATGCAGGCGTGCGCGGCATCGACGGAATCGGCGGCGATTATCCCGCAATCGTGCCGCTGTTGCCCTCGGGGCGCGATGCCTCGGCCCCGCATCTGACATGGGACGACAAGCCGATGCAGCGCGGCGAGGGCACTTTCTTTGAAATCGCCGGGTGCTATCACCGCTATCACGTCCCCCTGTCGCGCACGGTATTTCTGGGCAAACCGACACAGGCGTTCCTAGACGCGGAAAAAGCGACGCTCGAAGGGATGGAGGCAGGGCTTGCCGCCGCGAAACCCGGCAATACCTGCGAAGATATCGCCAGGGGCTTTTTCGACGTTCTGGCAAAGTACAACATCATCAAGGACAACCGCACCGGCTATGGCATCGGCGTCAGCTACCCCCCGGATTGGGGTGAACGCACGATGTCCCTGCGCCCCGGCGACCGCACTGTGCTGCAACCCGGGATGACCTTTCACTTCATGACCGGCCTCTGGCTTGAGGACATGGGGCTGGAGATCACCGAGTCGATCCTGATCACCGACACCGGCGTCGAGTGCCTTGCCAATGTCCCGCGCCAGCTTTTCGTAAAGGATTAGGGCCATGTTGCAGATGCAGCCCCCGCCCTCGCTGGTGCCTTCGCCCGTCACGGCGACGGTGGATTTTGCCGCGCCCGGGGTACAGCACGGCTTTCTGCGCCTGCCCTACTCGCGCGATGACGCGGCCTGGGGTTCGGTGATGATCCCGGTCACCGTGGTCAATCACGGCGAGGGGCCGACGGCGCTGCTGACCGGCGCAAACCACGGTGACGAATACGAAGGGCCGATCGCGCTTTTCGATCTTGCCGCAACCGTCCGGCCCGAGGAAGTCACCGGCCGGCTGATCATCATTCCGGCGATGAACTACCCGGCCTTTGCAGCAGGCACCCGTACCTCTCCGATCGACCGGGGCAACCTGAACCGCAGCTTTCCGGGTCGGCCCGACGGCACGGTGACCCAAAAGATCGCCGATTATTTCCAGCGCGTGCTGCTGCCCATGGCCGATGTGGTGCTGGATTTCCACTCGGGCGGAAAAACGCTGGATTTCCTGCCCTATTGCGCCGCCCATGTGCTGCCCGACAAGCGGCAAGAGGCGGCCGCCTTTGACCTTGTACGCGCCTTTGGCGCCCCATGGTCGTGCAGGATGCTCGAAATCGACGCGGTCGGCATGTATGACACCGCCGCCGAAGATATGGGCAAAATCTTTGTCACCACCGAACTGGGCGGAGGCGGGACAGCATCGGCCCGCACAGCCGGAATCGCCCGGCGAGGCCTGAGAAACCTGCTGATTGCTGCCGGGGCGATGCGGGGCGAGGTCACGGCCCAGCCGACACGCTGGCTTGATATGCCCGACGCTGATTGCTTTGCCTTTGCCGAGGACGGCGGGTTGATCGAATTCCTGATTGATCTGGGCGGGCCGGTCAGTGCCGACCAGCCTGTCGCGCGCATCTTTCCCATCGGGCGGACCGGGCTTGCCCCGACTGCCGTCCATGCCCGCCGCGCCGGGCTGCTGATGGCGCGGCATTTCCCCGGCATCGTGAAACCCGGCGATTGCGTCGCCGTCATCGGCGAGGAGGTCGAAGGATGATCTCGGACAAGACCCTGCTTTGCGAAGACGCCTTTATCAACGGCGGCTGGGTCGGCAGCCCGCGCTTTGACGTCACCGACCCCGCGACCGGCACGGTTATCGCCCGGGTGGCACGGCTTGATGCGGCGCAGGCCCGCGCAGCCGTCGATGCGGCTCAGGCCGCCTTTGCCCCCTGGGCCGCCCTGCTGCCGCAGGAACGCGCGGCAGTGCTGTTGCGCTGGTACCAGCTTATCCACGAAAACCGCGAGGATCTGGCCCGGCTCATGACCGCCGAACAGGGCAAACCCCTGTCCGAGGCCCGGGGCGAAATCGACTACGCGGCCAGCTTTGTCGAATTCTACGCCGAAGAGGCAAAGCGACCGAATATCGAAAGCGTGACCTCGCATCTTTCGACCGCCGAGATGGAACTGTGGCGCGAACCTTTGGGCGTCGCGGCGCTGGTGACCCCGTGGAACTTTCCCTGTGCCATGATCACCCGCAAGGCCGCGGCAGCACTGGCGGCGGGTTGTACCACGGTTGTGCATCCTTCGGCGGAAACGCCACTTTCGGCGACCGCCCTGGCAGAGCTTGCGCGGCGCGCAGGCTTTCCGGCAGGCACCTTTAACGTCGTGACCGGGGACGCGGCCGAAATCGTCGGCGCATGGTGCGCCGACCCCCGGGTTCGGGCGCTCAGCTTTACCGGCTCGACCCGTATCGGCAAGCAGCTGTATCGCCAAAGCGCCGATACGGTAAAGCGGCTGGTTCTTGAGCTTGGCGGTCACGCGCCCTTTATCGCCTTTGCCGATTGCGACCTTGATCTGGCCGTTGATGAGGCGATCAAGGCCAAATTCGCAACCTCGGGACAGGATTGCCTTGGCGCAAACCGCTTTCTGATCGAACGCGGGATCTATGATGAGTTCTGCCGCCGCTTTGCCGCCGCCGCCGCCGCGCTGACACTGGGTCCGGGGGTCGAGGACCGCGACCTTGGTCCGCTGATGAATGAAGCCGCCGTCCGCAAGCAAGAGGAACATGTCACCGACGCATTGGCCCGCGGCGCACGGCTGCTGACCGGGGGGACACGGGATGCGCAGGGGCCGCTGTTCTATCAGCCGACCGTTCTGGCCGATGTCCCGCCCGAGGCGCTGATCTTTCACGAAGAAACTTTCGGCCCTGTCGCCGCCATCGCCCCTTTTGAAACCGAGGACGAGGCGGTGGGTATCGCCAATGGCACCGAATACGGGCTGGTCGCCTATGTCCATAGCTGCGACCCGCGCCGCATCTACCGCCTGTCGCGGGCGCTGGAATTCGGCATGGTCGCCGTCAACCGCACCAAGGTCACCGGCGCACCGATCCCCTTTGGCGGCATGAAACAGTCCGGGCTGGGCCGCGAAGGCAGCCGCCACGGGCTCGAAGCATTCACCGAGATCAAATACGTCTGCCGCGACTGGGCAGAGACAAGGAGAGCATGATGCTGACCAATGACGAACTGTCCAAATGGGACCGCGAGAGCCTGTTCCACCCCTCGACCAATCTTGGCCAGTTCGCGCGGGGCGAGGGCGCGCAGCGCATCGTCGCAGGCGCCGAGGGTGTCCATATTCTGGACCGCGACGGCAACCGGCTGCTGGACGGCTTTGCGGGCCTGTACTGCGTGAACGTGGGTTATGGCCGCACCGAAATCGCCGATGCAATCGCCCGGCAGGCGCGCGAGCTGGCCTATTACCACGCCTATGCCGGTCATGGCTCAGAAGCGTCGATCACGCTGGCAAAGATGGTCATGGACCGCGCGCCCAAGCATATGGCGCGGGTCTATTTCGGGCTTGGCGGCTCGGACGCGAATGAAACGAACATCAAGCTGGTCTGGTACTACAACAACATCCGCGGGCTGCCGCAAAAGAAAAAGATCATCTCGCGCTGGCGCGGCTATCACGGCAGCGGCCTGATGACCGGCTCGCTGACCGGGCTTGAGCTTTTTCACCGCAAGTCCGCCCTGCCGCTGGCGCAGGTGATCCATACCGAGGCGCCCTATTACTATCGCCGCAAGGATGCCGGCATGACCGAAGAGCAATTCAGCGCCCATTGCGCCGAAGAGCTTGAGCGCCTGATCGCCGCCGAAGGCGCGGACACCATCGCCGCCTTTATCGGCGAGCCGGTTCTGGGCACCGGCGGGATCGTCCCGCCGCCCAAAGGTTATTGGCAGGCGATCCAGAAAGTTCTGGCGCGTCACGATATCCTGCTGATCGCTGATGAGGTGGTGACAGGCTTTGGCCGGCTGGGCAGCATGTTCGGCTCGGACCATTATGGCATGACGCCCGATATCATCACCTGCGCCAAGGGCCTGACCTCGGCCTATGCGCCGCTGTCGGGCAGCATCGTCGGGCAAAAGGTCTGGGATGTGCTGATGCAGGGCACGGACGAGAACGGCGTCCTTGGTCATGGCTGGACCTATTCCGCCCATCCCATCGGCGCAGCGGCCGGTATCGCCAATCTGCGGCTGATCGACGAGCTGGGACTGGTCGGGAACGCCGGTCGCACCGGCCGCTATCTGAACGACCGGATGCGCGCCGCCCTTGGCGATCATCCCAATGTCGGTGAAATCCGCGGTGAGGGCATGCTTTGCGCGGTCGAGCTGGTCCGGGATCGGGACCAGCGCACCTTCTTTGACACAGACGAGGGGGTCGGGGCCAAGGTCGTTGGCGCAATGCTCAGACGCGGTGTGATCGCCCGCGCCATGCCGCAGGGCGATATCATCGGACTTGCCCCGCCCCTGTGCCTGACCGAGGCCGAGGCCGATGTCATCGTCGATGCCGCCGCCGGATCCGTGCGCGAAATCCTGGGCTAAGGCGGAATAACTCGTGACGGCCGCTATCCCCGAAACGATGTGCGCCATGGTCCTGACCGGCCATGGCGGCCCCGACAGGCTGGAATGGCATGACGACTGGCCCGTTCCCCGCCCCGGCCCGGGCGAGGTTCTGGTCCGCATCACCGCCTGTGCCAAGAACAACACCGACCGCAAGGTGCGTGAGGGGCTGTATTCCGACGATGGCGCGGTCGCCTCATTCGCCATGGCGGGCGAGACGCTGACCTTTCCGCGCATTCAGGGCGCCGATGTAGTCGGCCATGTCGTCGCCGTGGGTCCGGGCGTATCGCCCGACCGGATCGGCGAAAGGGGGCTGCTCGATTTCAACATCTATCCCGATCAGCGCGACGATCTGAACCTTGCGCCGGATTATTTCGGCCATGGCGCAGACGGGGGCTATGCGGAATATGGCTGCTTTCCCTCAGACCAGTTCCACGCCATCGCCAACCCCGCGCTCAGCGATGCCGAGCTGGCGACACTGGGCATGTGCTCGTGGCAGACGGGCTATCACATGCTGACCTCGGCCAATGTTTCGGCGGGTGAGCATGTGCTGGTCACCGGGGCCTCGGGCGGGGTCGGAACCGCGCTTTTGCAAATGTGCCGGGTCATCGGCGCGATCCCCCATGCCATCGCCAGCGCCGGCAAGGCCGAGGCACTGCGCGCGCTTGGCGCCGAAAGCGTGATCGCACGCGAGACCGTCACCGACTGGCCCGTGGCGATTGCGCAGGCAACAGGCGGTGTCACGATCGACGCGGTGATGGATCTGGTCGGGGGCGAGATGACCGTGCCACTGATCCGCACCATGTGCCGTGACCTGCACGGACGGCGGACACCACCGCGCCTGTCCATTGCCGGGGCAAGCGCGGGCAATGTCACTGCCCTGCCCTGGACGCTGATCTATCTTAATCAGGTCCAGATCTTTGGCGTCTCGCACGGCACCCGGGCCGAAGCGCGGCAACTGATCAGCTGGATCCGCGAGAACCGGTTCAGGCCCGTGCTGTCAGGGATCATGCCCCTGTCCCGCCTGCGCGAGGCCGAGCAGCTGTTTGTCGAGCGTAGCCGCGATTTTCTTGGCAAGCTGGTGATCGTCCCGGATCGGGTGATCGCGGAACAAGGGCTGACACCAATGGCCTGAACCACCCGCCCGGCAGGGCAGATGTGCAAGGGGCGACCCACACCGGCCGCCCCTTGTCTGATGAACTGTCTTTGGCGATGGGCCGCAGGTCAGGCGCGCTCGGGCACCGGCAGACCCAGCCAGTCCTTGTAAAAGGTCTCGATATCCGGCTCAAAGTCATGGATGACCGGATACCATGGGGTCGGCGCCTCGACCTCCAGCAAATCGCCCGACAGCGGACAGAAATATTCGCGGATGACCTGCCAGTCGGGCGAGGGGGCCATCAGGCGCGGATAAATCTCTTCCATCTGCTGGGGGGTGCTACGCACCCGGACCCGGGCATAAAGTTTCCAGTTCTGGTCCCAGTCGCAGAAATCATGGCCCGCCTGACTGCGGATCACCCATTTCTTGTCCGACTTGCGCTGCACGATATACAGTTTAGGTCCCAGCGGCAGAATGATCGGATCGTCCCATTCCACCTGCTCTTGCAGGATCTCCAGATAAATCTGGAAACGCTCGCGGTCCTTTGGCGTGGACAGCATGTTATGCAGCGTGTCACGGTCGATCTTGCCGTCCACCAGATCCTTGATCTTGGCTTTGGTATAGGCCATCGGTTCCTCCCTTGGATTGGCCTTGAGGGGATATTGGCTGCGCCCGGGGGGAACGGACGCAGCCGGGGGCGTCATTCCTCGACGAATTGCACGGTCCTGACGTCCGGCAGTTCCGAGATATCCATCGAGTATTCCCGCCCGTAAGAAGGGATGGGCAGATCCGCCTCGCACAGTTTCCAGTCGGCGGGCAGGTTCCAGAAGGCGCGGAACTGCTCTTCAAATCGCGGCCCAAGCTTGAACGAGGCGGCATACATCTGCTGAACATGCACACCCGCATCCTTGTTCAGGATCCGCTGGCGTTCCTCGGCCATCCATTCGCTGGTCGGGACCGATTCCGCGAGCCGCTGTTTGCGGATGGCCTGACGGCGGACCTCGGTCGCGGCCAGATCCACGCCCTTCATGCCGTCGCCCGCCTCCTTCAGCACCACGCCATAGACGCTGTCGGCAAACCGTTCGAGCAGATAGCCGCCGTTCACGTCATCGGCGACCTTCTGCGGCTCGCGGTCCAGAGGATCGCCAAAGCCCGGCCCTCCCCGCATGTAGTTGAGGTAAAGGTCATAGTCCCTGAACATCGCCTCGGTAGTGATGGCCTGCTTGTCACGCTTGATGCGCGCGTCAGGCAACTGGCCATCCCAGACCGGGTTTTGCGGGTCGGTATCGCCGCCATGGGGGATCGGGCCACCCTCGGCGATGAGCTCTTTCAGGCGGGTGTCATGGGCCTCGAACCGATAGCCCGAGGCAGCGGGGTAGCCACCCATCAGCCCCCAGTCCGAGCTGATATGCCCGTTACCCATAAAGAACATGGTCCAGTCTTTGGCGTTCCAGACCATGCGCAGCGATTCAAAGCCGCAGCCGCCGCGATACTTGCCAGCGCCGCCTGACGAGGCCTTGATCTGCCGACCCAGATAGATCAGCGGTTCGGCCAGTTCCCAGATCTCCATGTCACCCATGTCGCCTTCGGGGTTCCAGACCGCAGCGGCATGGCTGATCCCATCGCTGAAGGCGCTGGCCCCGACTCCGTTCGCGGCGCATTCGAACGAGTTCACGGCATGGATTTCATCATACTGGTTAAAGCCGCCGCCCTGTAGCCAGTTCGAGGTATTGGCGTTACCCGAGTTCACTTCTTCCAGATAGCCGCGCCCGAAATAGGCCCGGCTCAGCCCGCGCCACAGCGCAGTCCACGAACTGACGAGGAAATGCCATGAATAGCTGAATGCCACCCGCCTGTCGTCGGGGTTCATCCATGTGCCCTTGGGCAGACGGAACTCGGTCCCGTAGGCGGCGCCGTCGTTGATCATCTCGGTCGGGATCAGCGACTGGGTCATCATCACCCAGATACCGCTGGTAAAGCTGACCTGATGGGCGTTGTAGGTGTGCCAGCCCCAGCGCGAGGCGCCCTCGAAATCCAGCCGCCATGTACCATCCCCGCGAATGGTGATTTCGGACGGGGTGTGCATGATCGTGTCGACCTTGGCAAAGTCCGAGGGGACCCGCACATCCTCATGCGCATAGGGCACGTCCACAAAACCGACCTGCCGATACTTGCCGGGAATGGTCATCGCCCTGATACGGGCCTGAAGACCCAGCCGGCCGTGCTCGACCGCCTCATAGGCGAATTTCCAATAGGCCTCGATACCCTCTTCGGCGATCACCTCCTGCACCAGATCGCGGATCATGTGGCAGCCCGCGACGCGGGTACGCTCGTCCAGCATCCAGTAGCGCGTAGTGCGCACCATGCGCTGGCTTTCGTGCAGCCAGTCGCGGAACAGCGTGTCATTTTCGCCAATCTTGCGGCAGGTGATCGAATAGCCGTCGCCGAAACGCTGCACCTGCCCGGTAGACATCGAGCCCGGCCCGACCGAGCCGGTGTCGATCACGTGGGTGACGCCACCAACCCAGCCGATCAGTTCCCCCTCGTGAAAGATCGGCACGATGGTGTGGATGTCGCAGGGGTGGACGTTCCCGATCAGGCTGTCGTTGTTGCAGAAAATGTCCTTGTCCCTGATGCCGGGGTTATGTTCCCAGCCGTTCTCGATCATATATTTGATCGCCGCGCCCATGGTCCCGACGTGGATGATGATCCCGGTCGAAGTCAGGATCGAGTCGCCAGCCGCGTTATAAAGGGTAAAGCACAGCTCACCCTCTTGCTCGACGATGGGCGATGCCGCGATCTTTTTGGCGGTTTCGCGCGCATCCACCACCCCGGCCCGCAGCCGCGAGAAAAGCTTGTTGTACTTGATCGGATCGCTGTCGCGCATCTCAAGCCGCTCAAGCCCGGCGTAATGTTTGGTCCGCCTGGTGGCCTCCATCAGCCGGTCGCGGTGTTGCTTCAGGGTCTCGCCGCCGCGGACGATGCCGCGCGTGTCGACCTTTGCTTGAATGTTCATGTCGATCTCCTCCCTCGGAGCTTCAGAGTTCTTTCAGGTGGAACAGGCGATGACCGTCGAGCCAGGTCTCGAAACCTCCGGGCACCACAAAGGTCGTGGCGTCGGATTCGATGATCGCCGGGCCGGTGACGCGGTTGCCCGGTTTCAGCTTTTCCATCTGGTAAAGCTGCGCATCGACCCATTGCTTGTGGCGATAGAACTTGCGGGTGCCAAGCCTGGCCTCTTCGGGCGGGGTCGGACCGGCCTCGGGTTCCTTGGGGATCCGGGGTTTGGGGATTGGCACCGTGCCGCGCATGATCGCGCCAGTCACCGAATAGCCAAGCTCGGGCGAGCGGGCAGCGGCGGCATAAACGCGTCCATAGGTGTCGTTGAAGGCCTCGACCAGCTTATCCCAGTCCTCGGCCGAGTTGGCCTCAAGGATCGGGCTTTCGATTTCCAGATCGTTCAGCTGGCCGCGATACTGCATGCGGAAACCGGGTTGCAGTGTCACGCGATCAGCGGAATAGCCGTTGATCTCGAACTCTTCGAGGACCCGCTCTTTGAGCTCTTCCCAAGCTGCCTGCAGGGTCTGGGCCTGACGGACCTTGAGATCATCCCCGGCCTCGCTTGCGATGTTGATATCGAGCGATTTATCATAGCGATACTCGAAATCCGCCGCCGCGCAGCCAAAGGCGGAAAAACCTGCCGCCCAGGCGGGAACGATCACATCCTCAAAGCCCAGACCCTCGGTATAGCCATAGGTGTGGACAGGACCTGCGCCACCATAGCTGAAGCAGACGAAGCTGGACGGGCTGTAACCCTTGCCCGAGATCATCGAGCGCAGATAGTCACGCAGATCGCTGTCCAAAAGCTCGATCACCCCAGCCGCGGCATCCTCGACCGACAGGCCAAGCGGATCGGCGATCTGCTCCTTCATCGCGTTCCAGGCCCGCTCGCGGTCCAGCTTGACCTGACCGCCAAGGAAGTTGTCGGGGTTCAGATAGCCAAGGATGACATGACAGTCCGAGATGGTGACGGTCTCGATCCCCGATTCAGCCCAGCAGACACCGACGCGATAGCCCGCCGAATCCGGGCCAAGCTTGATCGCCCTGGTATAGGGGTCAAGCCGGATAAAGCTGCCCGCCCCGGCGCCGACCGAATCCATGGCGACCAAAGGCAGGGACAGGACAAGCCGCGCCATATCCGGGTCGTTGCGGATCGTCAGTTCGTTCTGGGTGATCAGCGCCACGTCGAACGAGGTGCCGCCAATGTCAGAGCAGGCGATATTGGAATAACCCAGCACTTCGCCAAGATATTTCGCACCGATCACGCCCCCGATCGGACCCGAGACGATGGTGCGCGCCAGCTCCTTGGCCTTCCAGCTGATGGTGCCGCCATGCGTCGCCATCACGCGGAAGTCGAATTTCGAGCCGTTATCCTTGAACGCGGATGAGATCTTGTTCAGCGTCTGGCGCGACGGCTCGGCGGCATAAGCCTCAAGGATGGTAGTATTGGTGCGGTGGGTTTCCTTGCGCACCGGATAATAGTCGGTCGAGGCAAAAACCGGGATGGACTTGCCCGAGGCCGCGATTTCCTCTTGCACGATATCGCGCACCCGCCGTTCATGCGCGGGGTTGCGGTAGCTGTGCAAAAGCGAGATCACGATGCCTTCGACATCCTGCGCGATCAGTTCGCGCGCAGCCTGACGGGCAGTTTCCTCGCGCAGCGGAATGACCACGGTACCCGACATGTCGATGCGTTCCATGACGCCGCGCGTCAGGTGACGCGGCACCAAAGGCTCGTCATAGTAATGGGTGTTCAGGTGGATCCGGTCTTCATAGGCAAAGCCCAGATAGGCCTGGATCGCACGGCCCATGCGGTGGAAATCCTCCATCCCCGCATTGACGATCAGGCCGCAGCGCAACCCCTTGCGCTGAACCACTCGGTTCAGCATGGCGGTGCCTGAATAGACACCGGTCTGGATTTCGGACAGCGCCTCTTCCAGCGTCAGTCCCCAATGCTCCAACCCCTCGCGAGAGCTGGCGATCAGGCCAAGCGCCTCGTTCTGTGGCGTCGATTGGGCCTTGCCGACGACGAATTCGCCTTCGCTGTCCACAAAGAACGTATCTGTCATGGTGCCGCCAGCGTCGATGCCCAGCACCTGCACCTTGCGTCTGTTGGGTTTGTCCAATGGCACGGTTTTCTCCTCCCATTGCGCCACCTCCCTGTGGCGTAGCGGCAGGATGGAATCGTGCCACCTGTCCGTGTTGTCCGGTTTTCGGACAGGGCGTCGGACAATGGCGGACAGAACGGCACTTATTCGCGGCGAGGCCGCCTGATGCCGTACTGGTCAAGCTTGAGATAAAGCGTCGAGCGCGCGATCCCCAGCCTGCGCGCGACCTCGGTGATGTTGCTGCCCGCCTCGGCCATGGCCGCCATGATCTCGGCCCGCTCTCGGTCGCGCAGGGTTTCCTCGCGCCGCGGACCGGGTGCGCGCGTCAGGTGGCGGGGCAGGTCCGACGCATCAACCAGCCCGCTTAGCGAGGTCACACCCAGAGATTCCACCAGATTGCGCAATTCCCGCAGATTGCCCGGCCAGTCATGGGCCTGCAACTGCTGCATTGCCGCCGGGGTAAAGCGCAGCACCCTGCCCTGACGGTGCTGCGGCGCATAGGTCTGGGCAAAGCGGCGGATCAGCGCCGGCAGGTCCTCACGCCGCTCGGCCAGCGCAGGCAGGCGCAAGACCGCCGCAGCCAGCCGGAAATGCAGCGCCGAGCCAAGCCCGCCCACGCCAAGGCTGTCGGACAGCGGCACCGAGCACAAGGTTATCAACTGGACCGCCGTCCCCGCCCGTTCGATCTGCGCCAGCGCCTGCGTCAGAAGCGGCTGCACCTCGGCCGGGGTTTCGGCCGGCTCGTCAAGGCACAGCGTGCCGCCGCTTTGCGCCAGACGCAGCAATGCCTCGCTGCCACCCGATCCCGGCTTCAGCGTCGCCGCGTCAAGAAGGCTGCAATCGAGCATCTCGAACGGCAACCCGGCCAGGGGGCCACCTGCATGCAGCGCACGGGCAAAGGTCTCTTTGCCGCTGCCGACCGGCCCCTCAAGAACCAGAGGCAGGCCGTTTCCGACGATCCGTTCAGCGGCATTGCAAAGATCCTGCATCACCGCCCCTGTTTCAGCGATCTGGCGCAGATCTGGGGGCGCGGCCGGCTCACGCCGTGCAGGACGCGTGCGGCGGGGAAAGGTCACGACAACGCCCAGCGCCTCGCCACGTTCGGACAGGACATCGACCTCGGCATCGGCCAGAACCTCGCGCACCCGCCCGGCCAGATCATGGCAGTCGCCGTCGTTGTCCTTCATCAGGCTTTGCAGGACCGCACCTTTCGCTTCGACCTGCGCGGCAGCTTCGCGGCTGGGGGTGCGGGACCAGACCTTGCGCCCGTAGCGGTCAAGCAGCAACAGATCCTCGGCTCCCCCGCCATTGTGCCGTGCCAGCAGCGCATCAATCAGGACCGCATGTTCATGCAGGCCGGCGCTGCGCAAGCTTTCCTCGATCTGCAAAGCCAGCGTCACCGACAGCGCGGCGCCCCGGCGCATGCTGTCCTGAGCAGGACCCGAGATATCGACAGCGCCAAGCAGCCGCCCGCTCAGCGGGTCATGGATCGGGGCTGCAGCACAGGACCAGCGCTGAATCGCCTCGCAGAAATGCTCCACCCCGGTGATGACGACAGGCTGGGCCAGATGCAGCGCGGTGCCGATGGCGTTGGTACCAATCGCGCCTTCGTCCCAGCGCCCGCCCGGTTGCAGATGGTTTTCCGCACCGCGCGACAGGATGCGGGAATCGCCCGTCGCATCCATGACGACGCCTCTGCGGTCGCAAAGCAGAAGCATCGCCCCGGCGTCCTCAAGCATGTATCCGGTGCGGCGGATCGCGTTCTGCGCCGCCTTGCGCAGCCTCGCGTTGCGGTGGCGAATGCCATGCAATTCGTCCTGCGCAACCGTCGGCGCACGGTTGAGCGAGCCGATTTCCCCCCGCTCCCGTGATCTGACCCAGGACCTGAACACGATCTCCCGGATGCTGGGGGGCACGCTCCCCAACGCACGGAACCGCTCCCAGTCCTCCTTCTGGATGCTTTCCGTCATCATCGCGCCTTTCTGCAGGCTTGCCGCAGAGTAATGTGACTGGCGCAGCTTGTGTCAAGAAAAGAACGCCGCGCCCCGCCTCTGGTATGGGATCGGGGGACGGCGGGTCACCTAGCGGTCAGAGGTGCGAAAATCCAGCTTGCCCGACATGAGAATGGCGATGACCGAACAGACGGCGCCCGAAAGCAGGTATAGCCCCGCAGCCGACAGCCCCAGCCAGGTCGACAGCAGCAGTGCCGTCAGCGGCGCGAAACCCGCCCCGAACATCCAGGCCAGATCCGAGACGATGGCCGAGCCGGTATAGCGGTTGCGCGCCCCAAAGAGCGAGGCCACCGCACCCGAACTTTGCCCGAAGCTAAGGCCAAGGATAAAAAAACCGGCGATCATGTAAATGAGCTCTCCGGTCTCGCCGCCGGACAAAAGCAGGGGGGCGAGTGCCGCAAAACAACCGATAAGCAGCGCCCCGATCAGCAAGAGGTTACGCCGTCCAAAGCGGTCGGCAAGCCAGCCCGACAGCAGAATGGCAACGATTCCAGCAACGGCGGCCACGGCCTCGATAATCAGAAAGCTTAGCAGCGTCTCGTCGGTATAGAGATAGATCCAGGACAGCGGATAGACCGTGACCATGTGGAACATGGCAAAGCTTGCCAGCGGAACGAAGATCCCGACAAGCACCGCACCGCCATCCTCGCCGAGGGTCTTGCCGATGCGGGTCGGCTGCAGCTCACGCGATTCGAAAAGCTGGGAAAACTCATCGGTCGCGACGATGCGCAGCCGGGCAAACAGCGCCACCACGTTGACCGAGAAGGCGACAAAGAACGGGTAGCGCCAGCCCCAGTCCAGAAAATCCTGCGCCGTCAGATTGGCGGCAAGATAAGCAAACAGCAGGCTTGCCACGATCAGCCCGATCGGCGCGCCAAGCTGCGGCACCATGGCGTAAAGGCCGCGCCGGTTCGGTGGGGCCGTCAGCGCCAGAAGCGAGGGCATACCGTCCCATGCCCCGCCAAGTGCCAGCCCCTGTGCGATGCGCAGGATAGCAAGGATGACCACCGCCCAGCCGCCGACATTTTCATAGCTGGGGATCAGGCCCATCGCGACGGTGGCGGTTCCCATCAAAAACAGGGCTGCCGTCAGCTTGGTCACGCGTCCATGGCGTCTGTCGATACCCATGAACAGGACGCTGCCAAGCGGCCGGGCGACAAAGGCCAGTGCCAGCAGCGCAAATGACAGCAGCGTGCCGGTCAGCGGATCGACAAAGGGAAAGATCCGCTGAGGAAAGACGATCACCGAGGCAATCGCGAAAACGAAGAAGTCAAAGAACTCCGAGGTGCGTCCGATGATCACCCCGACGGCAATGTCCGAGGGTGAAACGCTGTGATGGCCGTACGATGACGGGGCTGCCGTCCCGGCGGCGGGCATGGAAGAAGTTGTGCTCATGTTCCCGAGGAATCCGATGTGATCCAGATTCGCGCCCGGCTTGACCAAAGTCCACCGCGGCGTTTCCTACCTTATTGCTGCCGCAATGAGGGGCCAGGCAGTATAGGACAAAACGCCGCATGGCGGATTTGATCCAGATCAAGGTAAGCCAATTACCGCATAGGTCGCAGCCTTTCGCGACTCAGCCATCCGCACCTGTCGTTCACGGACACTCGGACAGTCCAATGACCCAAAAACGAAAATTCGCCGGCCTGCCGTGGCTTGCGCTGGCGTTCCCGCTGGCCGCCTGCAAGGCCGAAGTTCTGGCCCCCGCCGGGGATGTGGCGGCGCGACAGCGCGACCTGCTGGTGACCTCGACGCTGCTCATGCTGCTGATCATCGTCCCGGTCATGATCCTGACGGTGATCTTTGCGCTGCGTTACCGCGCCAGGAATCGCCGCGCCGACTATCAGCCCGACTGGGACCATTCGACCAAGCTTGAGTTCGTGATCTGGGCCGCGCCGCTTTTGATCATCATCACGCTTGGGGCGCTGACCTGGGTCGGTACGCATCTGCTGGACCCCTATCGCCCGCTTGACCGCATCACGAGCGGCCAGCCGGTGGCCAGCGACACCAGGCCGCTGCAGGTGCAGGTGGTGGCGATGGACTGGAAATGGCTCTTTATCTATCCCGAACAGGGCATTGCCTCGATCAACGAGATGGCGGTGCCGGTCGATCGTCCGGTCGAGTTCACGCTGACCTCGACCTCGGTCATGAACGCATTCTACATCCCGGCGATGGCTGGCATGATCTACGCCATGCCGGGGATGGAAACCAAGCTGAACGGCGTCTTTAACCGCCCGGGCGAATACAAGGGCATCGCCTCGCATTACTCGGGCCAGGGCTTTTCGGGGATGCATTTCAAGGCTCTGGCCAGCGACGAGGCAGGCTTTGACGCCTGGGTCGCCAGGGCCCGGGCTGGCGGCGGCACGCTGGACCGCCCCCGCTACCTTGAGCTTGAGGCACCCAGCGAAAACGTGCCGCCGATGTCCTTTGCCGATGTCGATCCCCAGCTTTTCCAGCGCGTCGTGAACATGTGCGTCGAGCCCGGCAAGATCTGCATGGCAGAGATGATGGCCCTGGACGCCCAGGGCGGCACCGGGCTTGCCGGTACGATGAATGTGCAGCGGCTGACCTATGACAAGGACCAGCGACGCGGCACCCGCGCCCCGGTTCTGGGGTGGGAGCCCTTTCAGATCGCCTCGTTCTGCACGCCCGAGGATTCGGCGCGGATGTTCGGAAAATCGCCCGAGCTGACCCGCACGACAGTGAACATGACGCCTCTGCGCGGCCATGCGCTGCCTCCGCCGAAAGGGCTGTTCACCCCCTCACAGGACAATGCCGTGACGCTGTTGGACCCAGCCAGGGGTCAGGCGCAGAAATTCTGATCGGACGCAAGCATGGCAACGTTTTCCAACGAAACCACCTTTCTTCTGGGCCGGCTGAACTGGGATGCGATCCCGAAAGAGCCGATCGTCCTGGGCACCTTTGTAGTCGTAGCGATGGGCGGGGTCGCATTGCTTGCAGCCCTGACCCGCTACCGTCTGTGGGGCTGGCTGTGGCGAGAGTGGTTTACCTCGGTCGATCATAAAAAGATCGGCATCATGTATATCATCCTTGCGCTGGTCATGTTCCTGCGCGGCTTTGCCGATGCGATCATGATGCGGTTGCAGCAGGTCTGGGCCTTTGGCGGATCCGAGGGCTATCTGAACTCGCATCACTACGACCAGATCTTTACCGCCCATGGCGTCATCATGATCTTTTTCGTGGCGATGCCCTTTGTCACAGGGCTGATGAACTATATCGTGCCGCTGCAGATCGGCGCGCGTGACGTTTCATTCCCCTTTCTGAACAACTTCTCGTTCTGGATGACGGTCGGGGGCGCGATCATCACCATGGCCTCGCTGTTTGTGGGTGAATTCGCACAGACCGGCTGGCTGGCCTTTCCGCCGCTGTCGGGCATCGGCTACAGCCCATGGGTCGGGGTGGATTATTACATCTGGGGCCTGCAGGTCGCGGGGGTCGGCACCACGCTTTCAGGCATCAACCTGCTGGTGACGATCCTCAAGATGCGCGCGCCGGGCATGACGATGATGCGGATGCCGGTGTTTACCTGGACGGCCTTCTGCACCAACATCCTGATCGTCGCCTCGTTCCCGGTCCTGACCATGACGCTGATCCTGCTGACGCTGGATCGCTATGTCGGCACCAACTTCTTTACCAATGACCTTGGCGGCAATCCGATGATGTATATCAACCTCATCTGGATCTGGGGCCACCCCGAGGTCTATATCCTCATCCTGCCGCTGTTCGGGGTGTTTTCCGAAATCACCGCGACCTTTTCGGGCAAGCGGCTGTTTGGCTACAGCTCGATGGTCTATGCCTCCGTCTGTATCACGGTGCTGAGCTATCTGGTCTGGCTGCATCACTTCTTTACCATGGGCTCGGGCGCCTCGGTGAACTCGTTCTTCGGGATCACCACGATGATCATCTCGATCCCGACGGGGGCCAAGCTCTTTAACTGGCTGTTCACCATCTATCGCGGCCGCGTCCGGTTCGAACTGCCGATGATGTGGACACTGGCCTTTATGCTGACCTTTGTGATCGGCGGCATGACCGGGGTGCTGCTTGCGGTGCCGCCCGCCGATTTCGTGCTGCACAACTCGCTGTTCCTCGTTGCGCATTTCCACAACGTCATCATCGGCGGCGTGCTGTTTGGCTGTTTCGCGGCGGTGAATTACTGGTGGCCCAAGGCCTTTGGTTTCAAACTGGATGTGTTCTGGGGCAAGGTCTCATTCTGGTTCTGGGTCATCGGCTTCTGGTTTGCCTTCATGCCGCTGTACATCCTTGGCCTGATGGGCGTGACGCGAAGGCTGCGTGTCTTTGATGACCCGGACCTGCGCATCTGGTTTGCCATCGCCGCCCTTGGCGCGGTGCTGATCGCCGTCGGCATCTTGGCCATGTTCGTGCAGTTAGGCGTCTCGATCATGCGCTGCAACCGCCCCGGATACCGCGACCCGACCGGGGACCCGTGGGACGGGCGCACGCTGGAATGGGCGACCTCGTCGCCACCGCCCGCCTATAACTTTGCGTTCAACCCGATCTCGCACGGGCTGGATACCTGGTGGGAGATGAAGCAGCAGGGCGCCACCCGGCCGACGTCAGGCTTCATGCCGATCCATATGCCGAAAAGCACCGGCACCGGCGTGATCCTTGCCGCTTTGGCGACGGTCTGCGGGCTGGCGATGGTCTGGTATATCTGGTGGCTGGCGGGCCTGAGCTTTCTTGGCATCATCGCTGTCTCGATCGCCCATACCTTCAACTATGATCGCGACTATTACATCCCGGTCCCGGAAATCGAGGCGACCGAGGATGCCCGGACGCGCCAGCTTGCGCAGGGGGTCTGAACCATGAGCCACGTTGTAACCGACACCACCACAGACAACCTTGGCCGTTATTGGGAGCTTAAACCCCATCACCACCCCGAGGGCGCCTCGACCAGCCTGGGTTTCTGGGTCTATCTGATGAGCGACTGCCTGATGTTTGCAGTGCTCTTTGCGGTCTATGGCGTGCTTGGCACCAGCTTTGCCGCCGGACCAGGGCCTAAGGACCTGTTCGATCTTGGGCTTGTGGCGGTCAATACTGGGATGCTCCTGCTGTCCTCGATCACCTTTGGCTTTGCCATGCTGGCGATGTTTGCGGGCAGGCAGGGGGCGACCCTGCGCTGGCTGGGGGTGACGCTGGTCTTTGGTCTGTGCTTTCTGGGGATCGAGCTTTACGAATTCCAGCACATGATCCACCTGGGGGCCGGACCGCAGCGTTCGGGCTTTCTGTCGGCTTTCTTTACGCTGGTCGGCACGCACGGGCTGCATGTGACCTTTGGTTCGATCTGGCTCATAACGCTGATGGTGCAGATCGCGCGCCGGGGGCTTGGGCCAGAAAACCAGCGCCGGATGATCTGTCTGTCGATGTTCTGGCATTTCCTCGACGTGATCTGGATCGGCGTTTTTACCTTCGTCTATCTTCTGGGGATGATCTGATGTCCGCTGAACACGCACATACCGCGCATCATCAGGATCACGGCCACGACCACGGCAGCCATGCCGCCTATATCAAGGGTTTTCTGCTGTCGGTGATCCTGACCGCGATCCCCTTTGGTCTGGTCATGGCCGGAGGGTTTGAAAGCCGCTCGCTGACCGCCGTCACGGTGATGGGTTTTGCCGTGGCCCAGATCCTCGTCCACATGGTTTATTTCCTGCATATGAACGGTAAGCAGGAAGAGGGCTGGACCATGCTTTCGACCATCTTCACCATCGTCGTGGTGGTGATCCTGCTCGCCGGTTCGCTATGGGTCATGTATCACATGAACACCAACATGATGCCGCAGATGGATCATGAGCTGATGCAGGGCTTTGGCTCGTGAATTTCCGCCGGCTGCTGGCGGCTGCCGGGGCGCTGGCAGTCTTTCTGGCGCTGATCGCGCTTGGGGTCTGGCAGGTCCAGCGGCTGGCGTGGAAAACCGATCTCATCGCCCGGGTTGAGGCACGGCTGGCAGCCGATCCCGTCCCCGCCCCCGGACCAGCGGATTGGGCTGGGCTTGATCCGCGCGATGCCGAATACCGCCGGGTGACGGTCAGCGGCAACTATCGCGCCGACAGCGACACTTTGGTCAAGGCAGTGACTGCCCGGGGGCCGGGCTTTTGGGTCATGACGCCGATGCGCACCGCCGAAGGCTGGGATCTGTTGATCAACCGCGGCTTTGTCCCCGAGACCGCCCGCAACGACCGCCCCTTGCCCAGGGATCAGGTGACGGTCAGCGGGCTTTTGCGGATGAGCCAGAACAATGGCGGGTTCCTGCGCCGCAATGATCCCGTCGGCGGACGCTGGTATTCCCGCGACACCTCTGCCATCGCCGCCGCACAGGGCATCGGCCCGGTCGCACCCTATTTCATCGACGCCGACGATCGCGGGGACGAGGCGCAACCGATCGGCGGGCTGACCGAGGTCAGGTTCCGCAACAGCCATCTTGGCTATGCGCTGACCTGGTTCTCATTAGCGGCGCTATGGGCGGGCGGGCTGATCTGGCTGCGCAGGCGCGGCCGGGCCTGATCCCCCGACATCAGGGTCGTATTGCAGGCTTAGCGGTCAATCAGCTTAACCATAAGCCACCGGAACCGGTGAAACGGCTCGGGCGATACCAAGCCTATCACAACCCATCAAAAAACGGGCCGGGAATATCCCGGCCCGCCAAAGGTATCCGGCGCGATCAATGCGCCGCTGCCGCCGGGTCGGTCCCACGTGCCGGAATGCCATTGAACAGAAGGTTCAGCAGCAGGGCCGAAAAGGTCCCGACCAGAATGCCGCTGTGAAAGATCCGCTCGACCAGATGGGGCATCTTGTCAAACATCGTCGGCGCGACAACCGGGATCATCGACAGCGCAAGGCTGACCGCCACGATATAGACATTGCGCCGGTTCCCGACAAAATCGACCCGCGCCAGGATCTTGACCCCTGTGGCTGAAACCATTCCGAACATGACCAGCGCCGCGCCACCGATCACATAGCTGGGGATCGAGGCGCTGATGAAAGCGATCTTGGGCAGGCAGCCCAGCAGGATCAGGATTGCACCGCCTGCCGCGACCACATAGCGGCTAAGCACGCCCGTGATCTGCAACAGCCCGACGTTCTGCGCATAGGTCGTGTAGGTGAAGGTATTGAAGATGCCGCCGATGATATTGCCGATACCATCGGTACGCAGTCCGCGCGCCAGACGCTCTTCGCTGATCTTTTGCCCGGCCATGTCACCCACGGCAAGAAACTGACCGGTGGCCTCGATCATCATCACGATCATCACGGCGCTTAACCCAATCGTGCCCCAAAGGTTAAAGGTCGGCAGACCAAAGGCAAAAGGGGTGACCAAGTTGACCCAGTGCGCCTCGGCCAGACCTTGAAAGCTGACCTTGCCCGCCGCAATCGAGATCAGAAAGCCCAGTCCGATTCCGATCAGCACGCCAAGATTAGCGTAAAATCCGCGAAAGAACCGGGTCACCAGCAGGATGGTCAGAAGCACGATCCCGGCGACGGCTATGGCAAAGGGTTCGCCATAGGCTGGGTTCGGAACAACGCCTTCGGCAGTGCGGATGGTCGGATTGCCGCCCGCAGCCCAGTTCACCCCCACCCGCATCAATGAAACACCGATCACCAGCATAACCGTGCCAGTCACGACCGAGGGGAAAAAGCGCACCCATTTGCTGAAAAACCAGGCAGCAAAGACTGTAAATACCCCCGAGGCAATCACCGCACCGAAAACGCCGCGGATGCCCACATCGGGATCGCTGCCGGTGGCGATGATCACCGGGACGGCGGTAAAGCTGATCCCCATCATGATCGGCAGCCGGGCACCAAATTTCCACAGGCCCAGACACTGGATCATCGTCACGACGCCGCAGCAGAACAGATCGGCGCTGATCAGCAGCGCCACCTGTTCCTTGCTCAGCCCCAGCGAATTTCCGATCAGCAACGGCACCGCCACCGCACCCGCATACATCACCAGAACATGCTGCAGCCCCAGCGCCACAAGCTTGGGAACGGGCATTTTTTCTTCAATCGGATCAAAGGCCGCTGCCCCTTCCCGGGACACAGCAACTGGCGCGGCCGCCTCCTCCCCGTCCCATGCAGAGTTTCTCATATCGAGTGTGCCACTCATGGTTTCGTCTCCCTGTCTGCTGGCTTGGTCGGCATGTCTTTTGCGCATGCACTTCATCTTGGGCCGACGACAATTCATTTATCAATCGGCACAATTGACTTTGTTCATATGATCTTTCTATGAATTGAGATGGAGGGATCGCATGGAACCCACGCTCAAGCAGTTCCGGGCCTTTGTCGCCGTCGCGGAAAGCGGACAGTTCACGCGGGCAGCGGAACGGCTGGGGCTGTCGCAATCCGCGGTCAGCACCCTGATCAGCCAGCTTGAGCAAAACCTTGGCCTGCGGCTGTTTGATCGCCACACACGATTGCTGCGGCTGACCCAGGCTGGTGCCGAGGCACTGGCCGTGGCGCGTCAGGCCGTCGGAGATCTGGATCGTCTGGTTGAAAATGCCCGTGATCTGAACAATTTCAGCCGGGGCCGGGTCAGCATCGCCGCTGGCACCTTGCAGGCAGCACTGATGCTGCCGCGCCTTATCCGCAGCTTTCGCGACAGATACCCGAATATCGACGTGACCATGCACGATGTGTCGGAACGGGCGGTGGTCGATATGGTCAAATCCGGCCAGGTCGATCTGGGTCTTGGCACCGTTCCGGATCGGGACAGCGAGGTTCTTGGGCTGGAGCTGACCACCGATTCCTTTCTGGTTGTCATGCCGCCGGAGCACCCTCTGGCCCAACGGCGCGGGCTGCGCTGGAAAGATCTTGAAGCCGAAACACTGATCGGCCCGCAGCGGGGCAACCCCATCCGCGAACGGCTGCGGGCCGAGCTGGCGCGTGTCCAGGTGAACCTGACGCTGCACCGTTCGTTTCAGGATGTCTCGTTGCCGCTGACAATCATCGGCATGGTCGAGGCGGGGCTTGGCATCGCGGTGATGACCTCGGCCGTCAATCCTCTGGCGAAATCCATGGGACTGGTCACGGTGATGCCGGTCGAGCCGATCATCACCCGCAAGATCTCGCTTATTCAACGGGCCGATCATTCGCTGTCGCCTGCCTGCCGACTGTTTCGCGACTTTCTGCACCGATCGACGCAATCGAGCCTGCGCAACGGGTTTCGCCGGACCGGATCGGGTCAGTGACCCCCGCCGCCAATCGGGCGGGGGGCAGTAGCCTGGCCGTGCGCCTTAGTCCCGTGCGGAACTTTCAGCGGCCTTGCGACGCAGGCCATTCAGCACATCCTCGGGCGTGATCGGATAGTGGTGAAAGCGCACGCCGATGGCGTCGTAAACGGCATTGGCAATGGCCGGGCCAATGGCAATGATCGGGTCCTCGCCTACCCCTTTGGCGCCCCATGGCCCCCCAGGATCGGGCGCGGCCTCAAGGATTACAGTTTCGATATCCGGCATATCCATCGACAGCGGCATCTTGTAATCGACCAGACCGGCATTCAGTGACCGGCCGGTCGCCCGGTCGATCACATAATCCTCGGTCAGGGTATGGCCGATGCCTTGCTGGATACCGCCCTCGATCTGCCCCTGCGCTGCGACGGGATGGATGACGCGGCCTACGTCATGGACGGGCATCACCTTGCGGCATTCGATGATTCCGGTTTCGGTATCTACCGCAACCTCAACGAAATGCGCCGCAAACGAGTAGGACTTGGTCGGCATATAGCTGCCCGAGGCAACCAGATGCTCGGCCGGAATACCGCGCGACGGGCCCATTGCCTCAGCCACGGTGATGCTGCGGTCAGGCTGCCCCTGGACCAAGATCACCCCCTCGACCATCTCCAGATGCCCGGGCTTTTCCTGCAGCTTTTCGGCCGCGCGTGCCAGTACACGCTGACGCAGCTCGGCCGCAGCCATTTTTGCCGCCGAGCCGACCAGATAGGTGGTGTGGCTGGCAAATGCACCGATATCCCAGGGCACCACATCCGTATCGCCATGCACGACCGAGACCGTCTCAAAGGGCACGCCCAGCTCTTCGGCAACGATCTGGGCCAGCGCGGTATGGGCACCGGTCCCCAGCCCCGCCGCCCCGGTCAGCAGGGTAACGCTGCCGTCCTCATTCATACGGACAATGGCGTTGCCCTGCTCTTTAATGCCCTGATAGGCAGATGAGCCGTGCATCTCGCAGCCGATGCCCCAGCCCTTGCGGATCGCGGGGTTGGCGGGATCGTGACGGTCAGCCGCGCGCTTGCCCGCCCAGTCAAAGGCACGGATGCCGTGCCGGATACAGGCCTCCAGCCCATATCCGACGACAGGATGGCCAGAGGGTGCGATATCACCTTCGCGTACAGCATTGCGCAAACGGATCCCGGCCGGGTCGATACCCAGCTTTTCGGCCGCCTCATCCATCTGGATGTCGATGGCGAAATAGGTCTGTACCACGCCATAGCCGCGATACGCCCCGGCAATCGGCGTGTTGGTATAGACCGCGCGCCCATCCAGCCGCACATTTTCGCAGCGATAAAGCGAGGTGGCCGAGGCAGTGCCGACATTGGTGACGCCGGGACTGTGCGATCCATAGGCACCGGATTCATAGACGATCTTCATCTCACGCGCGGTCAGCGTACCATCTTTGCGAAAACCCTGCCTGAGCCACAGCCGGAAGGGATGGCGCGACCGCCCGGCAAGAAAGGTCTCGCGCCGGGTGAACTCCATCTTGACCGGGCGACGGCATTTCTTTGCCAGCAGCGCACATAGGAATTCATGCTGGAACAGGTCCTGTTTGGCCCCAAAACCGCCGCCCATATGATCAACGAGCACCCGTACCTTGTTCAGCGGCAGGCCAAGCACCTCGGCCAACGCCCCCCGCACCATGAATGAGGTCTGGGTCGAGGTCCAGAAGGTCAGCTTGTTGCTGCCATCCCAGTCTGCGATGCAGACATTCGGCTCCATATAGGTTGGCACGGGACGACCGCCCGAGAACTCTCCCTCAAGGATCAGATCGGCCTCGGCAAAGCCCTTTTCGACATCGCCCCGTTCGATATGGACAGGCGGGATCACCAGATTGCCGCCGGGGCCGACGTCATGGATCAGCGGTGCATCGGGGGCCTGCGCGGCGTCTATATCCAGAATGGCGGGCAGCGGCTCGTATTCCACCTCGATCAGATCCAGCGCCTCATCGGCGATTTCCTCGCTGACCGCGGCGACAGCGGCGATCCCCTCGCCCCAGAACCGCACGCGGTCATCAAGGATATACTGGTCCATCGTACAGGACGCCGAACGTGGATGCGGCGAGCCGTAATGCAGCACGCGTGGTACGTCGTGATGGGTCAGCACCGCCTTGACACCGGGATAGGCCAGCGCCCGTGACACGTCGATCCGACGGATCCGGGCATGTGCGATCTCGGCGCGCTTGATCTTGCCAGACAGCAGGCCCGGCAGGTGATAGTCGCCGGTGTATCGGCCCTCGCCGGTGATCTTTTCAATGACGTCCTGACGTTTGACGCTTTTGCCGACAATGCGGAATTCATGCTTCGTCATCTCAGGCCTCCACCGACTGGGCCCTGGCGGCGGCCATGCGGCGGCCCGCCGTGCGAATGGCATCAAATATCTTGGTATAGCCGGTACACCGGCAGATATTGCCCGAGAGGCCAAAGCGGATTTCTTCGTCGCTGGGCAGGGGATTACGATCCAGCAGGCATTTTGCCATGATCAGAATGCCCGGAGAGCAAAAGCCGCATTGCGACGCCCCGTGCTCCATGAACGCCTCTTGCAGGGGGTGCAGCGTATCGGGATCGGGCTGCAACCCCTCGATGGTCAGGATTTCTGCACCCTGCGCCTCGACTGCCAGCATCAGGCAGGCATTAACGGGCCGCCCATCGACGATGACCGTGCAGGCACCGCAGTCGCCGACATCGCAACCCTTCTTGGTGCCGGTCAGCCCAGCCTCTTCGCGCAGCGCATCCAGAAGCGAGCGATGACCTTCGACCATCATGCTGCGCGCTTCGCCATTTACGGTAATTTCCAGATGAATCTTGTTCATGCCGCTTCCTCCAAGGCAAGCATCACCGCGCGGCGGGTCAGGACCCCCACCATCTCGCGCCGATATTCGGCCGAAGCGCGGACATTGCTGATTGGCGTGCATTCCTGCATCGCCTGTTCTGCCGCTGCGTTCAGAACGGCGGCATCCAGACGCGAGCCGACAAGTATTGCCTCGGTTTGTGGGGCACGCAGCACCACCGGACCAACCGCACCAAGCGCGACGCGAGCGCCTGTGCAAAGCCCGTCTTCGACCTCAAGGCTGACCGCCACACCGACGGTGGCAAGCTCCATAGCCTTGCGCCGGCCATGTTTAAGATAGGCTCGATGGCTGCCCTGCGCGGGCGGCGGCACGGTCACGGCGATTACGATTTCGCCCGGTTCCAGCACCGTACGACCGGGGCCTGCAAAGAATTCGGCCAGCGGAATATGCCGACCGCCCCCGGGACGATAAGTCTCGATCACGGCACCATCGGCGATCAACGGCGGGATCGTATCGGCCGAGGGCGAGGCCCGGCAGACATTGCCGACCACCGTCGCCCGGTTTCTGACCTGAATCGAGGCCAGGGCCTTAAGCGCGGCCCGCAGGTTGGGATAGCGGCCGTTCAGATAGCCCGAGGCCTCCAGCTGCCCGGCCGTCACCTGCGCGCCAAAGCGCAACCCGGTTTGGTCGGACCATTCGATCTGGTCCAGCCCCGGCACCCGTTTGATGTTCACAAGATGGCGCACCTGGCGCAGCCGCTCGCGGATCTCGACGAACAAATCGGTGCCTCCTGCCAGAAAATACGCCCCCTCCCCCAGGGACGTCAGCAGTTGCGAGGCTTCCTTCAGTGATGTTGGCTCGTGGTACTCGAATCTGCGCAATTCACCCTCCTCTGGCTATTCAAGCGACGATTCTTTTGCCTGGCCGCTTACCGATCGGGGCTACGCCGGGACGTTTCTATTGCGTGCCGCGGGCCCTCCCTCCGACATCGCGTTCTGCCGATTCGCGCAGAAACTCACGTTCCAGCGCGCATAGCAGTTCGGTGTTGGCGGCCTCGGCCTCGGCTCCGTCGCCGCGCTGCAAGGCTGCCAGCGTCTTGGTATGGGCGATCACGCCCGAAAAACTGGACGGCCGGTCCCGGTCCCAGGCCGCAAGCAGCGGCTGGCAGGCGATCAATTCACGCATGAAGCGGGCGATCATTTCGTTACCGGCCATTTCGGTAAAGGCGATGTGGAACTGGCGCGAAAAGTGGCGCGCCTCGCTAATGCGCCCCTCGTCATAAGCCGAGGCTTCATTACGCAGGATCTGCTGCAACCGCCCTGATCCTGCCTCATCAAGCCGGGGGGCAAGCATCCGCAGGGCGGCACCCTCGTTAATGATCCGGGCCTGCATGATCTGTCGGGTCATGTCAGGTGTGCATTGCATGACAGTCGCCCCGCGATTGGGAGTCAGCTGCACCAGACCGGCCTGAGACAGGCGCAGCAGCGCATTGCGCACCGCCTGACGATTGGCATGTGCACCCTCGGTCAATTCACGTTCGACAAGCCTGTGTCCGGGCGGGATGCGATGCTGGCCGATGCCCTCCATGACCAGCCGGACCACGCGCTCTTCGGCATCAAGGCCGCTTTTGCTCAGGCCGGGATCAGTGTCGGGCAAGGTCTGGGTTGGGGTCTGACTCATGACGATTCCAGATTGTTGACAATTTTTAGCTTGCGGCGATGCCGATAAATTGTCAACAATCTATTAAATCCCGCTCTTCACGGCCCAGGCAGTCGAGCGAAGCTTTAAGACAACCCGTTGGGAGGCTTCGTGATTCAGGATTTCCACATTTCCATTCCGGTGCGCGACCAGCACCCTGCCCTGCTGGACCCCTGGCTTGCAGCACTGGAGTTCGGCCCCGGAACCGTCATGGCCGTTCTGACCCAAACCATCGGCCCGGCTTACAAGACCCGCGGCGCAGCCATGGCAATCGCAGCGGATGGACGAACCGCTGGTGCCCTGAGTTCGGGCTGTATCGAGGCCGACCTGGTGCTGCACGCGCAAAAGGTGCGCCAAAGTGGCATCGCACGGCGGCTGCGCTATGGGCAGGGCTCACCCTTCATGGATCTGCGGCTGCCCTGTGGCGGGGGAATCGAGGTTATGCTGTTTCCCCTGCATGATCTCGCGCCGCTGGAAACCCTGGCCCGGCGCATGGCGGCGCGACAGGTCACCACCCTGACGGTGACCAAGGTGGGAACGCTGGAGCTTGGCGCAAATGCGGGGTTTCGCCTGACCTTTCGCCCGCCGCTGCGCTTTGTCATCTTTGGTGCCGGCGCCGAAGCAGCGGTCTTTGCTGATCTGGTCCGCTCGCTTGGGTTCCGGCATGTGTTGCTGTCGCATGAGGATCGCAGCCTCGACATGGCGCAGGCCATGGGGTGCATGACCCGGCGGCTTGGCCCTTTGCCTGACATGGCAGAGCTATTGCCTGACGATCGTTGCGCAGCCCTGCTATTCTATCATGACCATGACTACGAACCCGAGATTCTGCGCGCGCTTCTGTCCGGTCCGGCTTTTTACATCGGCGCCCAAGGCAGCCGCCGGACGCAGGCGGACCGGCTGGAAAGGCTGACCTCCATGGGAATACCGATCAAGCAACGCCAGCGTGTGCGCGGCCCTATCGGGCTGATCCCTTCATCCCGTGATCCCCGCCAGCTTGCGGTCTCGGTACTTGCCGAAGTGCTGATGGTCGCGGGCACGCAGGATGTTACCGCCGGAGCCCCGGCATGACCCGGGTTGGCAGCCTGCTCGCGGCCGGTCAATCGCAGCGCTTTGGCAGCGAGGACAAGTTACTGGCGCTTTGGCGCGGCCGCCCCTTGGTGGACTGGGCGGCAGAGGCCCTGAGGGCGGCCGGATGCGACCAGCTGATCGCGGTTGTGTCCTCGCCACAGGTGGGCGACCGGCTGACGGGTTTTCATTTGCTGCCTGTGCCGCCCGGCCTGCCCATGTCGCATTCCTTTGGCAGGGCACTTGGATACGCAAGCGAGGCTGGTGCCGAGGGGCTACTGATTTGTCTGGGCGACATGCCGAACGTAGATACCGCCCTTTTGCATCAGCTTTCCGGGCATACCCACAGTGCGGCCTGCATTTCCGCAGGCCGTCCGATGCCGCCCGCCTATGTCGCGGCATCGGATTTCGCGGCAGCCCGGGCCGCCCCGACAGGCGATCATGGCGCGCGGCATATTATCGCGACAATTCCGCCAGAGCGGCTTATTGCGATAGACGCCGCAACCGCGCATGACATTGACCGCCCCAAGGATTTGCGCGGCCCGCAGCCTTGCTAGCAGGGTGCGGGGTCAGGCATTACATGCCATAGGCTCAAGGCCCGGGTGCTTTCCGAAACCAGTCTGCCAGCAGCCAGAACCTGCATTTCGGTCGCACCACCGGCAACCAGCGAGGCAATATCCGCGCTGCGTGCGATCACCAGATCGGCGCGCGCCCCAATGCGCAGACCATGATCATCTAGCCCCATCAGCCGCGCCGGAATCCCGGTAATCATGCGATAGGCGAGCTCCAGCTCATCCCCTTTGAGATGCCCGGCCAGCAGCGTCCAGCGCGCTATCTCAAGCATGTCGCCCGATCCGGTCGGAACGAAGGGGTCCTGAATATTGTCCGAAGCGGTCGCGATGGGAATGCCCGCCCGCGCCAGCTCTGCCACACGGGTCAGACCACGCGGCGGCAAGATGTCGCTGTCCCGGCCCTGAAGGTAAAGGTTCGCAGCAGGCAGGGTGATGACACCAATGCCAAGGTCGCGGATTTCGGCCATCACCGCCTCGAACCCGGCCCGGGGCATGGCGCTTAGCACCGAGCAGTGGCTCAGCACCGTCCTGCCCTGCATGCCAAAGCGCCGCACCCGTTCAAACACTTTGGGAAACAGCTGGCGCGAGGCGTTCAGATGCTCATCCATATGCAGATCGACCGGGCGACCATGCTGCGCTGCGGCCTGAAAAATGATGTCCAGATAGGTATCGGGATCCTCGGCCACCGCTGGCGTCCCGCCGACGGCGTCGCCCTGCTCGACAGCGCGGTCGATATTGGCGCGCAGCCAGTCCAGATCCTGCCGCGGATGCGGGGTCATGAAGGCGACAAGCTGCAGACGCACCCGGTCGGCCCAGTCCCGCCGCAACTGCACCAGCGCCTCCATCCCGTTGAAACCGGCATCCTTGTCGACGTTCACATGGCTGCGGATTGCGGTCGTGCCTTGCGACAGGCATTGCGCGATCGTCAGGGACGCGCGGTTCAGAATATCCTCGGGCGGGGCATTGCGGGCATATAGCGCAAAGGCATCCCGCGCGCCCTGAAGCGTTCCCGAAGGGTTAGGCGCAAACCGCAGCACCCCGGTCTTGTCGAGATGCTGATGCGCATCGACAAAGCCGGGCAGGATCAGGCAGCCATCGGCCTTGATGATCTGACAGCCCTCGGGTGGGTCAATCCGGTCCCCAATTGCGGCGATGCGACCGTCAGAACCGATCAGCACATCGGCCGGGCTTGCAGACGCGGTCTTCGTCATGGGGATGCCTCCCCCGATCAGCACCGCAGAGCGGGCGGGTTCCTTTTGCATCTGGTTCATCGTCATCCTCAGCTCTGGCGAAAAGGGGCGTGCCCCTGTCGGGTTGCATGGTCAGTCGCGAAACCGCAAGGCCGGGCCCCGCGGCCAAAGTTCGGAACGTTCTCAGGCCTCGGCCTGAATCGGAGTGATCGGGGCCGGACCAGCCGGCAGATGAACATCATCGCCCTGATCATCACCCGCCCCGTTCAGGACCAGATTCAGCGTCACAGACACAAGACAGGCGATGACCACGCTGCTGTGCAGGACCGTCCTCATCCAATCAGGCAGCTGGCTGAACAGGTTCGGCGCCATGATCGGGATCAGCGCAATCGACAGCGTCAGCGCCACGATCATCAGGTTATAGCGGTTGTTCGCATAGTCGACCTTGGCAAGCGCCTGAATCCCCGCCGCAGCAACGATGCCAAACATCGCCATGGCCGCCCCGCCAAGTGCCGGGGCCGGAACCGCGGCAAGCAAAGCGCCGAACTTTGGAAAAAAGGAAAAGACGCAAAGCATCAGCCCACAAAGCGCCACGACCCAACGGCTGCGCACGCCGCTGAGGATGACCAGCCCGATATTTTCCATATGCGTGATGACGGGGAACCCGGCGAATATACCTCCGACCGCACTGGACAGGCCATTGGCGCGCACTCCGTCCGAAACCTGCCGCGGCGTCACCTGCCGGTCGACCATATCGCCAATCGAAATGAACAGGCCCATGGATTCGACCGCCTGCACGATCATGACGATGGTGATGGTAAGAAAGGGCAGCAGCCCGAATTGCGGCAGGCCGAACTGAAACGGCATCGGCAAGACCACCCATGGCGCTTCGCGGACCGGGTCCATGTTACCCAACCCCAAAAGCCACGCGACCGCCGCGCCGACCCCCATGCCCACAAGCACCGCCAGATTGCGCATCAAAGGTGAGCCCAGCCGGTTCAGCATCAGGATCACCGTCAGCACAAGCAGCGCGATGCACAGAAACACCGGGTCGCCAAAGTTCTCGTGATTTTTCCCGCCGCCAGCCCATTGATAGGCGACTGGCAGCAACTGCATGCCAATGGCCGTGACGATGCAGCCCGTCACCACCGGCGGGAAAAAGCGCCGCAATCGGCCAGCCAAAGGCGCGATCAGGACGATAAACAACCCGCCAAGGATCACCGCGCCGCAGATACCCGAGATACCAACGCCCGGCATGGTCCCGATCGCGATGATTGCCGAGACGCTGCTGAAGGCCACCCCGGTCATGATCGGTAACCGCACCCCAAAGCGCCAAAACCCCACCGTCTGCACCAGCGTCGCCAGACCCGAGCAGAAAAAGGTCGTGCTGATCAGCAGGATCGTATCTTCCCGGGTAAAGCCAAGAGCATTGGCGATAATCAACGGGACCGCGACCGAACCGACATAGGCCACGGCGACATGCTGAAGCGCCAGGGCAAACATCTTCTTTGCCGGCAGGATTTCATCCGCCGGATGTACTGTGGTTGTCATTTCTCCCCCCTGTTTTGGGTTTTCCCCCTTTATCCGGCACTCTGCCGGACAACCCCGGTCAGGCGACCCTTATCTCCTCCCCGGGTCGCTGCCGGTGCTGCTCGTGCCTCCTCAGGCAGCGCGGCATTGCGCAAGACGCGCCTGAAGCGCGGCGCGGTCAAGATTGCGACCGATAAAGACCATCTTGTTGCAGCGTGGCTCATCCGCCCAGGGATGGTTCGGGCGGAATTCGATCTGGTCATGAACCCCGTGCAGAACATAGCAGTAGTCGTCGCCCTGGATCGAAAAGATGCCCTTCATGCGAAACAGGTCGCTGTTGTCCTGCTGCCTGATCTCATGCACCCAGCGGGCCATGGCAGCCGGATCCATGTGACCGGGCAGTTCAATCCCGACCGAGGTGACCGAGGCATCATGTTCGTGATCGCCGTCCTTATCCCAGGGCGCCGCATGATGATGGGCATGGTCGTGATGGATATCCGCGGCCAGTCTGCGGGTGCGATCAAAGGCGCCAAGTCCCAGGATCTTGTCCAGCTCGATCCGGGCATGGCTGGACCGCACGATCTCGGCCGTCTCATTAAGGCGGCTGACACGCGCCTCGACCTCGGCGATCTCGCCCTCAGCGGCAAGATCGATCTTGTTCAGCACGATACGGTCCGCGCAGACGATCTGATCCACCGCCTGATTGTCATGCGCCTCGACAAGGGTATCGTCCAGATGGCGCAGGATATGTTTGACATCGACCAGCGCGATCACCCCGTCCAGATTGGTCTCTGCCCTGATCGGATCATCAAGGAAAAAAGTCTGCGCCACCGGATAGGGATCGGCCAGACCGCTGGTTTCGATGATGATCCGGTCCAGCCGTTCGGGCCGCGCCAAAAGCTGACGGATGACACGCAAAAGGTCATCACGCGCCTCGGCCACGCAGCAGACGCAGCCGTTGGTCATCTCAAAGATCTCTTCGGTGCTGCCGATCACCAGCCCGCCATCAATGCCGATCTCGCCAAACTCATTCTCGATCACGGCAATCTTCATCCCGTGATTTTCGCGCAGGATATGGTTCAGCAAGGTGGTCTTGCCCGAGCCCAGAAACCCCGTCAGCACCGTGACCGGGATCTTGTCCTTGACCGTCTTTTGCATCGTTCCTCTCCCAAGTGAAATTCAGGGGGTCTTGACCCAGCGCCGGACCTTGCCGCTATCAAGGTCGAACATGTCCAGCACCCTGCCCAGCGTGTGATCAACCATGTCGTCCAGGCTGGCAGGCCGTGCGTAAAAAGCCGGGACCGGAGGGGCGATGATCCCCCCCATCTCGGTCACGGCAAGCATGTTTTGCAGATGGCTGCGGGTCAGCGGCGTCTCGCGTGTCATCAGCACAAGCCGGCGACGCTCTTTCAGCGTGACCTCGGCGGCGCGGCTGATCAGCCCCGAGGTTACCCCCTGCGCGATCTCGGCCAGCGTCTTCATCGAACAGGGCGCGACAATCATGCCCATGGTCCGGAATGAGCCGCTGGAAATGCTCGCCGCGACATCGTCTGAACGGTACAGGAAATCTGCGCGCGCTTCGACATCCGACAGCTTGCAGCCGGTTTCATGAACCATTGTCAAAAGGGCGGCGCGGCTGACAACGACATGGGTCTCGATCCCCAGATCACGCAGGATTTCAAGCAGGCGCACCCCGTAGACAAAGCCCGATGCGCCGCTGATGCCCACCGCCATGCGCCCAGGCGTCTCACCGCGGGGGATGGTATGAGCGTTCATGGCTGCCCCCCCGCGATCAGGGCACGGGCACGTTCTTGCGCTGCGGGGCTGATCGTGGCGCGGATGCCGTGAAAATCTGGTCCGCGCGTGGCATCCAGCGCCAGACGCGATGTGGTGCCATCAGAGGTCGAGGATGGGTCCAGCGGGCTGCCCGGCAGGCCAGCGATGGTGAACATGTCGCGATGCGGCTGGAAATGCGTCGCCAGCGCCCAAAGCACCTGGCTGTCCTGGGTGACGTCGATATCCTCATCGACCGCGACCACCGTTTTCAGATAGGGGTCCCAGCCCAGCAGACCCAGCATGACCTGTCGCGCCTCGCCGGGGCGGCTTTGGCGCAGCGCCACATAGGCGTGAAAATGCGTGCCCGAGGTCGGATAATGCAACCGCGTCACCGCCGGGAAGCGGGCCTTCAGCTTTTCAAACATCTCGGCCTCGCGCGGCAGGCGTGCAAGGTTCAGGTGTTCGTCCGTCGCTCCGCCCACCACATCAACCAGCCAGGGCGCGCGTTTGCGCATTATGGCCGTAACGTGGAACAAGGTGTTGGTGGAACGGTCGGAACTGTAGCCCGAAAACTCTCCGAACGGGCCCTCGGCTACATGGGCTTCGGGGTCCAGATGGCCCTCAAGCACGAACTCGGCAGCTGCTGGCACGCCGATCCCTTGCCGGGGTGTGCCCAGCAGTTTCAGCGGCTCTTGCATCAACGCGCCTGCAATCGCCCGCTCATCGACCCCATAGGCCACCCGGGCCGAGGCGGCGAGCATGAACAGCGGATGCGCCCCGATCACCATGGCAACCGGCAAGGGCCGTCCGGCGCTGCGCGCTGTTTCATACATGCGCCACAGATGGCCGCGCGAATGCAGGCTGGTTGCCAGCGCATTGCGCGCATGGCGCATCGAGCGATGATAGCTAAGGTTCGCCACCCCGGTTTCGGGATCACAGGCAACGATGATCGCATTGGTCGCGTAAGGACCGCGGTCGCTGTCGAAATGCCGGATCATTGGCACGTTTCCCAGATCGACGGCATCGCCTTCGGCAACCTCTTCCGCCACCGGACCGCTTTCCACATATTCGGGTTCGATCGGAGAATTGGCGCGGCGCTGATATTCGGCGTGCAGGTTGTCGGGATCGGTTCCAAGAATGCGCGCAATGCGGTTGCGCGAGGCAAAGGCGTTGGTGACCAGGGGCCAGTCACTGCCCGGCACCCGATCGCAGAACAGCATCGGTGAACGGCCTTGCCGTGCCAATGCCTCGACCAGCGCGGTCACGTCCTGCCCGTCTGTAAGGGCAGAAGGCACATGCAGCACATCCTGCGGAAAACGCGCCCGATACTCGCGGGCAAAGCTTTGGAAATCCTGATTCTGGCTCATGTTCGCTTTCCCTGCGGGCCGGATGAAAGGGGTGCGGGGTCGGGGGCCCCGCACCCATGCCTCAGACGTAGGTCGCCTTAAGGCGCTTCTCGGCCTCGGCCAGGTCCTTGGGAGGCTTGGTCGGCTCGAGACCGATCAGACGGGCAATGTTGTTGCCCAGATAATCTTCCAGAATGTCCTCGCTCAGGTTCATCCCCTGCGGCTCGGGCGAGCAGAGAACCTCCAGTTCCCGCAACCACATGCCGGGGTTGTTCGGCGGCGAGTCGGTGCCAAACACGATCTTGTGCGGCGGCAGCTGCTTGGCGAACTCAACGATCCGCGACTGGAAGCACCAGCCGGATTCGCAATAGACGTTGGGTGTGTCCATCGCCATCCAGAAGGCCTCGAAACTATAGTTCCCGCCAGTCTGGATACCGAAATGGCCAATGATAAAGTTGACCATCGGGAATTCGCGGATGATCGGATAAAACTGGGTCGGGATGGAATAGGGACCATCCCCGGTGTGGATCAGCACCACCACGCCCAGTTCTGCGCATTTCCGCATTGCCGGACGCAACCATTCCAATGCGCGATCAGGGCGATAGCCATGCATGTTGGAATGCAGCTTCAGCATCCTGAAGCCGTATTCCTTGACATGAAACTCCAGCTCGGCGGCACCGTTTTCCGGCCCCCAGCGCGGGTTGAAGGTAAAGTTGCCGATAAAGCGGTCAGGATATTTCTGGCAAAGCTCGGCAACGTAGGACATGTAGTCGCGGATGCCCTCGCGGCCGCGGCGGTTCCCATCCCGATAGCCGGTATTTCCGGGCGGCGGCTGAATAAAGCCCATGTCGATCCGGCGCGGCTTGCCGTTGATCATATAGGGGCCGTCCATGAGTTTCAGCATACGCTCGCCGGTAAAGGGCTCGCCCGTGTGCCGCCATGCCTCATCCACCAGATTGGTAGGATGCAGGTGCGTGTCGATGATCATTGTCGCTCTCCGAAGATCTCAGACGAGGGTGGCGAGGTAGTGCCGGTTCTCGATGCCGTGGCGTTCGAGTTCGGCTACCGCGTCCTCATAGGTCGCAGGATGGGGGGTCGGCTCGATGCCGATCATCCGCGCCAGGTTGTTGCCCAGGTAATCCTCAAGCGTGGCCTCATCGAGGTTCATGCCCTGCGGCGGTTCATGGCAAAGAACCTCAAGCAGGTTCAGCCACATGCCGGGTTCATTCGGCGGCGTATCCGAACCGTAAAGGATCTTGTGCGCTGGCAATTCCTTGGCGAATTCTACGATCCGCGACTGCAGGCACCAGGCGGTTTCGCAATAGACGTTGGGCAGTTCCATCGCCCACTGGAAGGGCTCGAAACAATAGACCCCGCCGGTCTGCACACCGAAATGCGCCATGATGAAATTGATCTGCGGGTATTCCTTGATCAGCGGAATCCATTCGGTCGGGATCGAGTAAGGACCGTCCCCGGTGTGAACCTTGACCAGCACGCCCAGCTCGGCACATTTGTCAAGCGCGGGGCGCAACCAGTCCTTGGCCCGGTCAGGCCGATAGGCGTGCATGTTCGCCTGGAACTGCACCATCTTAAAACCATGCTCGGTGACATAGCGCCCGATCGCCTCGACACCGTTCTGCACGCCGCAGCGCGGGTTATAGACGAAGCAGCCGATGAAGCGATCCGGGTATTTCTGAACCATCTTCAGCGTATAGGCCATGTATCTGTCGATGGACTCGCGCCCTGAAAGTTCGCCGTCGGTCCAAGTGTAGATGGTGTTGCCTTGCGGCGGCTGGATAAAGGCCTTGTCGATGCGGCGCGGCTTTCCGTTGATCGTATAGGGGCCGTCCATCATCTGGATCAGGCGTTCACCGCTGAACGGCTCGCCATCGTGCTGCCATGCCAGATCGACCAGATCGGTCGGATAGCAGCTAGTGTCGATGATCATGCTTGGTCTCCTTCTGCTCGGCTCCGCTGTGGGGCCGATGGACAAGAAAACCGCCGTGCCCATCCCATGACGGACCGCTTGCAGCGCCCGCGCCTGACTTGCGCCGAACAACTTTTCCCGACAGTGGCGATTTCCTTCAGGCCAAGGTTGGCATCACATCACCCATTCGTATAATATCGCTTTCATGTGATGGTGAGATGTTTTGAATATGGACCTTGCCGATCTGCGTCCCTTCAACCTGCGCACACTGCGCTACTTTCTCGTGCTGGCCGAGGAACTGCATTTCGGCCGTGCTGCCGCACGTCTGAACATGTCCCAACCACCGCTAAGCCAGCAGATTCGCCAGCTGGAGGCCGACCTGGGCGCCGCGCTGTTTTTGCGCAGCCATCACCATGTCGAGCTGACCCCCGCCGGACATGCGTTTCTTGAACAGGCGCCGCTGGTCTTTCAGCAGCTGGAAAAGGCAGTTACGACCGCCCCCCGTACTGCAAGCGGCCAGATCGGACGGCTGGAGATTGGTGTCATCAGTTCATCCCTGGTCGGCGTGGTGCCTGCCGCACTGGAAACCTTTCGTGAGCGCCATCCGGAGGTTGAGTGGCGCCTGCACGAACTGACACCGGCACGCCAGATCGAAGGCTTGCTTGAACGGCGGATCGATATCTGCCTGTTCCGCATGCCCCCCGCCCGCGAAGGTCTGCATCGCGAGTTGATTCAGCAGGAAAAGCTGATGATCGCCCTGCCCCGAACCCACCCGTTGACCGAACGCGAGGCGATGGCGTTGACCGAACTGAAAGAGCAACCCTTTGTCATGTTCGGTCTGCGACAGTCGCATTTTGCCGACTATCTTTACCAATGCTGCGTCAAGGCAGGGTTTGCACCGCAGATCCGCCAGCAGGTGCTTGAGGTGCAGTCGCTGCTCAGCCTTGTCGCCGCGAACATGGGGGTGGCCCTGTTACCGGCCAGCATGGCATCGCTTGCCCCTCAGAACGTGGTATTCCGCGACATTATCTCGGCGCCCCGAATTCCGCTTTACGCCATCTATCGTCAGGACGACCCCTCACCAACGCTGCAAGGTTTCCTGTCGGTCATCCGCGAGCTGGTCAGCAAAGAGCAGGCGGCGCAGGGCAGCGACCGCCGCCCCTAGCACTTGCCTCATCTCCGGGCGGCAAGCCGCGATCACTACAGGTTCAGCAAGCCCTTTTGCCGCAGGATAAAGACCAACTGCAGGATACCGACGACGATCTTGGTCCACCAGCTCGACAGCGTGCCGTCAAAGACGATGCAAGTCTGGATCAGCCCCATGGTCAGCACACCGACCAGCGTGCCAAAGACATGGCCCGCTCCGCCTGTCAGCAGGGCTCCTCCGATCACCACAGCGGTGATGGCGGTCAGTTCCGTCCCCACAGTCGCCAGCGAATAGCCCGGGCCGGTGCAGATCGAGAGCACGATCCCCGACAGCCCCGCCGTCAGCCCCGAAAAGGCATAGACCCGTATCGCCCTGCCCTGCCGGACCCCCATCAGCCGCGCGGGCGCCTCAGGGCAGACGTTCGCGGCTGTTTCTGCGATGATTTCACAGGCCCTCCGGAAGGCAAAGTCCCCCGCTGGTGCCGAGATTTGGCAAATTGGTCGGGTCGGAAGATTGGCTGCAGAGACAATATCTTTCTCATAGCTCTGCTACATCCCAGCGGCTCATCCTCCTGCCGATCGCTTATCCGCTAAAACGCATCGGGCCCGGTATCCAGAACCCAAACCATCAGCCAGGCAAAGCTGTTCATAACTGCCGCCCTGCCCTGCTTCCGCAACAGACCCTCACGTCGGGCACGAGCTATACTCAATGCCTCATCCGGCGGTCATGTTCCGGAACAGCTGGCTGCTTTGGGTTGACCAGCCCATGCAGATCCCGCAAGGGCTCAGCATCGGTCCGGTATGTGAAGATTTCAAAGGATTCCCGATGACGCAGCCCGATAGCGACTTCACCGTGACGCCCCAGGTTCAGGACAAAGGGCTGGCCCGCCAGCGGCTGCGCCTGTGGGTGCATATGCTGAAAGCGGTGCGCCACATCGAAAGTGATCTGCGCGACCGCCTGCGGCGGGATTTCGACATGACGCTGCCCCGCTTTGACGTGCTGGCTGCGCTACACGCTGCACCCGAGGGACTGAAGATGACCGACCTGTCACAGCAGCTGATGGTCTCGAACGGGAATGTCACCGGCATTGTAGACCGGCTGGTCAAGGACGGCCTGGCCGAGCGGCAGATATCCGAGACCGACCGTCGCGCTTTTCTGGTCCAGATCACACCTCAGGGCCGCCAGCTGATGGACCGAATACTGACCGTACATCTGGCCTGGATCGATGACCTGCTGCGGGACGTCTCCGAAACGGACATCGCCCGCGGCATCGCGATCATGATGGATATCCGCCACAAACGCCCGATCTGACAGCCTGCTGGACGAATCATCTCACACTCTCAGCTTTGCCCCGCACCCTGCAGCCAGTCCTGCTGCACAGAGTGACGGGATGATGACCCTGCCGTGACGCCATCAAGGCATTGCCGCACCCGCAAAATCACAGCAAACCTTTAAGAGCAAAACGATTTCATCAAGCCGTAGCAACATTGGTTATGCTTGGCAGTCCAGATTTTCTGCTGTGCGGCAATGCCTCCAACTTAGGCATCTGAGTAATATTCGCCAGGAATTCATTTTAATCTTGAAATAATAAGAAATATGCATTTGCATATATTAAGGCGCAATGTCGCCCAGGGAGGACATGATGAACACCACAAAGCTTCTGGCCGATCTGGCCGGGGCGCTGGCCCATGGCGAGGTCACGATAGTCGACTGCTCTGCCGTTCTGGGCCCGCAGACACCCGTCCTGAAACTGCCGCCCGAGATTGCAGACGACACCCCGGCGGTAGAGATTCACAAGATCTCGGAATACGGTGACCGTGGGCCTTATTGGGCGTGGAACTGGCTGAAGCTTGGCGAACACACCGGCACACATTTCGACGCGCCCAAGCACTGGATCACCGGCCGCGATTTCGCGGATGGCACGACCGACACTATTCCACCGCAGAACTTTGTCGCCCCCGTCAACGTCATAGACTGTTCGGCCGAGGCTGAAACCGATCCCGATTTCCTGCTGACCCGAACAGGGATCGAGGCATGGGAGGTCAGACATGGTGCCATCAATCCCGGCGAATGGGTGCTTATGCGCACCGACTGGGATCGTTTCAACGACGACGCAGACCGCTTTCTGAACGCAGATGCTGCGGGACCGCATACGCCCGGACCGTCGGTCGATTGTATCCAGTATCTTATGGAACGAGGGGTACTTGGCTGGGGCACGCAATGTATCGGCACTGATGCGGGTGCTGCGGGCTGCTTTGATCCGCCCTATCCCGCGCACAACCTGCTGCATCTTCACAATCGTTATGGGCTGGCCAGCCTGACCAATCTGGACAAGCTGCCGCCCAAGGGGGCGATCCTGATTGCCGCGCCGCTCAAGATCCAGAACGGCACCGGCTCGCCCGTCCGGGCACTGGCACTGGTACCAGGCGCATAGGCGGGACTGACCATGACCTCCTGTGATATTGCCATCATCGGCTCGGGGATCAACGCATTGACTGCCGGGGCGATGCTGGCAAAATCCGGCAGACGCGTAGCCTTGTTCGAGCGTGCACCGGTCGCGGGCGGCTGCATCCGTACAGAAGAGCTGGCGCCCGGCTATCTGCATGATCCGCTGGCGACTACCTTTGTCCTTTGGGTCACCGGCGGGGCGCATGGCGCGCTTGCGCCCGATCTTGCCAGCCACGGGGTCGAGTTTCTGACGACCGAGACGCCCACCGGCGTCCTGCTGCCCGATGGCCGGTCGCTTGGCTGGAGTATGGATCGCGCCGCCAATATTGCGGCCTTTAACGCCGCACATTCTGGCGATGGCGACCAATTAGGCCGCGATCTGGACGGTTTTGCGGCCAAGGCAGAGCTACTTTTCGGTCTGATGGGCGGCGACCCGTGGTCCCGCCAGACCGCGCTTTTGCTGGGCAGGGAAACGTGGCGGCGCAGGCCGCATGGGTTGGCCTCGACCTTGGGAGAGGCGCTGATCTCGATGCGTGGCTGGCTTGAGACCAGCTTTCAATCCGACCTCGCCCGCGCCGTTTGGGCCCCCTGGTGCCTGCATGCCGGACTGGGCCCGGAGGCCGCATTCTCAGGTCAGATGGGTCAGATCATCGGCTTTGCACTTGAGGCCGCGGGTGCACCCATCATCAAGGGTGGTGCCGCGCGCATGGCACAGGCGCTGCTGGCCATCATTACGGAACATGGGGGCAGCATCCGCACCAATGCCGAGGTAGCGCGCATCACCACCACCCAAGGTCGGGCAACCGGCATTGAACTCGCAGGCGGTGAGCGGATTGCAGCAGGCAAGGTACTGGCTTCGGTCACGCCCAACGCACTTTATGCCGGGCTGACCGACATCCCTGAGCGCCGCGATGATTTGCGCAAATACCGCTATGGCAAAGGCAACTTTCAGCTTCACTACGCGCTCAGACGGCCTGTCACCTGGGCGACGCCCGGGCTTGAGCGCGTGCAGCTGCTGCACCTGACGCCCGGATTAGACGGGGTCTCAAAGGCCGGGAATGAATGCGCGCGGGGGCTTTTGCCAGAGGTGCCGACGATCTGTCTTGGCCAGCCCTGCGCCGCCGATCCATCGCGCGCGCCCGAAGGCGCCGCGACATTGTGGCTGCAGATGCCCGAGGCTCCTCGCCATGTCAGGGGCGATGCTGCCGGGTTGATCGACGTGCCCCCTGACGGGCGCTGGACCCCGGCCCTGCGCGAAGCCTTTGCCGACCGGATCGAAGCGATCCTGCTCCACCATATCCCCGATCTGCGTGAGAGCATCGTCGCCCGGCGCGCCATCTCTCCGGCTGATCTTGAGGAGTACAATCACAATCTGGTCGGCGGCGATCCCTATGGCGGGGCCTGCACGCTGGACCAGCTTTTTGCCTTTCGTCCCTTTGCAGGCAGCAAGCGGCACGAAACCGGAATCAAGGGATTGTATCATATCGGGGCTTCGACCCACCCCGGCCCTGGCCTCTCGGGCGGGTCAGGTTTTCTCGTCGCAAAGGAGCTGGGCGCATGAGCCGCGATCTGGAGCGATTTACCCCTTATCTGATGAATCGCATCATGGCGCGCTATAATCGTGGGGTCGAAGAGATATTGCGCACCGAGGGTGTCAGCGTCGTGCAGATGCGCACACTGGCCGTGTTGCTGGAACACGGCCCCCAGACGGTCAACGACCTGTCCGTGCTGACCGTGGTCAAGCAATCGACCCTGTCACGCACATTGGACCAGATCGAGGCGCTTGGCCTGATCCGCCGCGAACTGGATCCCAGCGACAGCCGTCTGCGCATTATCTGCGCGACCGAGGCGGGCGCAGCTCTTCATGCCAAGGTCTGGCCTGCAATGCTGGCAGCACAGGACCGGCTGCTTGCTGCCCTGGACGCATCCCAGCGCGAACACCTGAACGATTTGCTGACCCATATCCTGCGCAGCATCCGCCATCACGATTTCTGACCCATTCCGGGGCCAGCGGCCCCGACCAAGAACAGGGAGATACCACCATGGCAGAGCGTTCCTTCGCCAAGGAAGTAAAGAAACTAAAGATGGGTGCCGGCGAAACCTTCCGGGGCGAAGGTATCCTCGCCGTCACCAAGGCGCTTTTGGAAAACGGTGTCGGCTATGTCGGCGGTTATCAAGGCAGCCCCATTTCGCACCTGATGGACGTACTGGCGGATGCACAGGAAATTCTGGGTGAGCTTGGTGTGCACTTCGAAGCCTCTGCCAATGAGGCGACGGCCACCGCCATGCTGGCCGCCTCGGTCCACTATCCGATCAGAGGCGCGGTAACCTTCAAATCCACCGTGGGCACCAATGTTGCATCAGATGCGCTGGCCAACCTTGCCTCGGGCGGGGTGACAGGCGGGGCACTGATAATCGTGGGTGAGGATTATGGCGAGGGTTCGTCGATCATGCAGGAACGCACCCATGCTTTTGCGATGAAATCGCAAGTCTGGCTGCTTGATCCACGACCCAACCTGCCGTCGATCGTCAAGGCCGTAGGGGACGGGTTCGAACTGTCGGAAGCATCCAACACCCCAGTCATGCTGCAGATGCGCATCCGGTCCTGCCACGTCTATGGCCAGTTCACTGCCAGCAACAATCGCCCGCCGTCGATGACGGTTTCGGAGGCGCTGGAAAACCCCAGGCGCGACCTGACCCGTATCGTACTGCCGCCCGCGACCTATCTGCACGAAGAGGAAAAGCTCACCAGGCGCTGGCCCGCAGCCGAACGGTTCATCCTTGAACGCGGCATCAACGAACGCTTTGGTGACCCGGCTTCCCGCATCGGCATCATCCTGCAAGGCGGGATGTATAACACGCTGATCCGGGCACTGAACCGCCTTGGGCTGGCCAGCATCTATGGCGACACACAGATCGACATGTTGTGCCTGAACGCGGTCTATCCGCTGGTCGAAGGCCAGATCCTCGATTTTTGCGAAGGCAAAGATGCCGTTCTGATCGTCGAGGAAGGCCAGCCCAATTTCATCGAACAGGCTATCGGTCACATGCTCTACAAGGCTGGCGCCCGGGTCATCTTGCAGGGCAAGGGCATGCTGCCGATGGGGGGTGAATATAACGGTCAGGTGCTGGTCGATGCGCTGGGGCTGTTTCTTGAGACCCATGCCCCCGAGCTGCTGCCTGTCGCCAAACAGGCGGTGAATGAGCCGGCAACACCGATCCCGGATATCTCGGCCAAGCTGCCCTCACGGCCACCCGGCTTCTGCACCGGCTGTCCCGAGCGCCCGATCTTTGCCGCCACCAAGCTCGTGCAAGAAGAGTTGGGGCCGCACCATATCTCGTCCGATATCGGCTGCCACCTGTTCTCGATCATGCCGCCCTTTGACATCGGGGCCACGACCATGGGTTATGGCCTTGGCCCGGCCTCGGCGGCAGCCCTGCGCAACAAGGACCCAAAGGGCAAACGCTCAATCTCTTTCGTGGGCGACGGCGGTTTCTGGCACAACGGCCTGACCTCTTCGATCGGAAACGCGGTCTTTAACAAGAATGACGGCGTGATCGTCATCGTGGACAATTTCTACTCATCGGCCACGGGCGGGCAGGATATCCTGTCTTCGCGCGCTGACAACCCGACCAAAACGACGCAAAACCCCATCATCGACGCCGTAAAGGGCATGGGTGTCAACTGGGTACGCCAGATCGACCGCACCTATGACGTGACCCTGATGCGCGACACGATGAAAGAGGCGCTCGCCTCGGATGCCGAAGGGCCAAAGGTCATCATCGCCTCGTCGGAATGCATGTTGAACAAGCAGCGCCGCGAAAAGCCCTTGCTGGCCCGGGCGGCAAGGGACGGCAAGCGTGTGGTAAAGCCCCGCTTTGGCGTGGATGAGGACATTTGCACCGGTGATCACGCCTGCATGCGGTTGTCGGGTTGTCCGTCGCTGTCAGTCAAGGACACGGGCGATCCCCTGCGCGATGACCCCGTAGCCAGCATCGACCAAAGCTGTGTCGGCTGCGGCAACTGCGGCGAGGTCGCCGATGCAGCCGTGCTTTGCCCAAGCTTCTGGCAGGCCGAGCTGGTCTCGAACCCCACGCGCGGCGAATCGCGGCTGGCACGTTTCGCGCAGCGCATCATCACCCGGCTGCAAGCGCGCCGCGAAGCCCGCCGCATCGTCTTTCAATGAGGCCCGCCATGAATATCCAAACCGGCAAGCCAGCTCCGCGCATCGCCCGCCGTTCGCCCGGTCCCGACGGAGAGGGGATCATTACCCTGGCCGCTCTGGCGGTTGGGGGTCAGGGCGGCGGCGTGCTGACCAACTGGATCGTGGAAGTAGCCGAAGAGAACGGCTGGCTTGCACAATCCACCTCGGTGGCAGGCGTGGCGCAACGCACCGGCGCGACCATCTATTATGTCGAGATGTGCCGCGATACGGGCCGCCAACCGGTCTTTGCGCTGTCCCCGGCGCCAGGCGATGTGGATATCCTGATGGCCTCGGAACTGGTCGAAGCCGGGCGGGCCGTGATGCGCGGCTTTGTAACGCCGGGCCGAACCACGCTGATCGCCTCGACCCACCGCATTCCGGCAGTGTCGGAAAAGATTGCACCGGGCGATGGTCGAACCGACAGCAGCGCCGTGATCAAGGCCATGGGCATTGCTGCCGATCATGTCGTCGCCTTCGACCTTGAGGCCTTGGCCAAGGAAAGCGGGACCGTGATTTCAGCCACGCTGCTGGGAGCGTTGGCAGGCTCGAACGCATTGCCTTTCCCGCGTGAAAGCTACGAAGAGGTGATCCGTCGTTCGGGCAAGACGGCCGAGGCGTCGCTACGCGGGTTCCGCCGGGCCTATGACTGCGCGACAGGCGCAGCGCCGCCGCCTCAGCCGCTGGCCGAGGACAAGGCAAAACCGGCGCTGGCGGTGCCTGCAAAGCTGAAAAAGCCCTGGCAGGCACTTGAAGCCCGTCTGCACACCTTGCCGACCGAGGTGCAAGAGATGGCCAGGCTCGGCCTGCAAAAGGTCGTCGATTATCAGGATATCGCCTATGGTGCCGAGTATCTCGACATGATCAAGCAGATCCACACACTTGATCACGCCCCTTTTGACATGACAATCGCTGCGGCTAAATACTGCGCGCGGGCGTTATGCTATGATGACATCTTGCGGGTCGCTGATCTGAAAACCCGTTCTTCACGCTTTCGCCGCATCCGGGCCGAGATTGGCACCACAGACGCCCAGCTTTTGCGACTGACAGAGTATTTTCACCCGCGTTTCGAAGAGTTCACCACCACCCTGCCACGCCGTCTGGGCCGCTGGTTACAAAACAAACCCGGAACCGCGGCCTTTTATACCCGCCATTTCGATAAGGGCCGCCGCATCCGCTCAACCAGCCTTGGCGGATTTCTGGCGCTTTGGGTGGTGTCCACCCTTCGCCCGTGGCGGCGCTCGCTGCTACGCCATGAGACCGAGATGGCACATGTCCGCGACTGGTTCACGACCGTTCTAAGGCTGGCCAGGACCGACCGCGCTTTGGCAGCCGAGGTGCTGGCCAATTACCGCCTGATCAAGGGTTATTCCGATACGCATATGCGCGGGCTGTCGAAATTCGCCCGCGTGATGGGCAGCCTTTCGATGCTTGAGGGGCGAGCAGACGCGGCCGACTGGATGCGCCGCCTGCGTACTGCCGCCCTGGCGGATGAAAAAGGTAAGGCGTTGGACGGCGCGCTGACGACCGTTGCCTCTTTTGCCAAACCGGGTTGAGTGGCGCGCAGGTAAGGGTCTGCGCCGCCACATATTTTAAATCTGAAATATCTAAACATTAAACAAATATGCGACAGGGAAGCTGATGAAACCTCAGGGATCACCACCCGAAATTTCGATCGCAAAAAGCCATATCGTGGTCTTTCTATGCTGGCTTGCAATCTTTGCCGAAGGATATGACGTCGGAGTTCGGGGCGCGATATTGCCTTCGCTCGCCTCTGATCCCGTCTGGCAGCTGACGCCACTGCAACTGGGCGCAATGGGCAGCTATACCGTACTGGGCATGTTGGTTGGCGGAATTCTGGCCGGTACGCTAAGCGAACTTTACGGACGCAAGCCGCTGTTCATTGCCTGTCTGGCACTGTTTGCCGGTTGCATGGTGGCCAGCGCCCGTGCGCCTGATCCGACGACTTTCGGCATCAGTCGTTTCATCGCCGGGCTTGGGCTGGGCGGGATCATCCCCTGCGCCGCCGCACTGACCACCGAGTATTCGCCCAAACGCCGGAAAAGCTTTAACTACGGGCTGATGTATTCGGGCTATTCGGCCGGCATCCTCGCAGCCGCACTGGTCAGCCGGGCAAATGTCGAGGAACACGGCTGGCGGATGATGCTGATGATCGGTGCCTTTCCACTGATACTTCTGCCCATCTTTGCTATTTTTTTGCCGGAATCGCTGGAGTGGCTGGTCTCGCAAGGCCGCAAGGCACGGGCCGCAGAAACCGCGCGGCGCTGGAACATGCCGCTGCCCGCAGCGCCGGCAACGCGCGAGGCCGCGCCCGGCGTAATTCAGGTGATCTCGCGGATATTCGCCCGGGATCGCGCATTCGAGACCGCTTGTTTCTGGACAGCGCTTTTTGCCGGATTGCTGCTGGTCTACGGGCTAGGGCAATGGTTGCCGCAGATCATGCGTAAAAGCGGGTACGACCTGGGCAATAGCTTGCTTTTCCTGGCGGTCTTTAGCCTTAGCTCGGCCATTGGCGGAATTTTCCTGGGTAAGCTTGCCGACCGCTTCGGTGTACGGCGGGTGGTGGCGCTGTCCTATGGCGCGGGGGCGCTTGGCATCCTCGCCCTGAGCTTTCAGAATTCGTTGGTGGTGAACTATATCTTCGTCGCCCTCGCTGGGTTCGGCACCGTTGCGGCCTCGCTGATTTTGACCGGATTCCTCGCACAGCGTCTGGACCCGGACATCCGTGCGGCTGGGACGGGTTGGGCGCTAAGCTTTTCGCGGATCGGAGCACTTTGCGGACCGATGCTGGGGGGCGCAATCGCTGCTTATGACATGCCACCAGCCGCGAATTTCCAGGTCTTCGCCGGTATTGCGCTTGTTGCTGCGCTCGCCACAGCAATGATCCCGACTGGAGCCGTCAGTCGTCAGCCATCCCGGGAGTGATCTGAAGATCCGCCGATCCAAATGGTTTTGATGAAGCTGAAAGGGAAGGAGCATGTCCGATCCCTCCCGCCGTTCTCCCCGCACGGTTTTTCCGATGCTGTTGAACAGCAGCGACAGGGGTTTTGGCGCGCGACGTGTCGATATCCACACCTTCAGGCCGTGTTGATGAAAGGGGCTCCGCTGTTCTGCGACCTGTGATTCAGGCGCATCTCCACGAGGGAGACGAGCTTGGCACGCAACCTGATATCCCACAATGAATGAACTTTCTGCGAGGGGGTCACTCGCGCTGTCCGGCATCCGGACAGGCATAAGCCTGCAGCTCATCATCTTGTTATTGATTCAATTTTCCGGATCACGCTGATGAGCGCGCCAGGTCCTGTTCCATGCGAGCATCGGCCTGGGCCGCCGGAAACACCGATGCCCCGCCCGACGGTGGTTGAGGTTGCGGATCTCTTACCTGCTCTTCAAGAGAAGGTGCCAGCCGCGCCGCACAGAAGCCTGGCATTGCCGGATGAGATCCCGGCGCCGTCATCATCCGGCATGGGTATCCTACCCCCCTCATCAGGCCAATCTTCCGGGGCGACAAACGGGGCATACGGCCCGTAGCCGCACCGCAGCAGTGCCCGTGAAGCGTCAGATAGCGGAGGTGCAGACCTCCTGTTGCCGGGCCTTTTCAGGCATGGCGACCTGAAACGCCTCCAATGCCGAGCATGCCGCCAAAACCGCATCAACGCGCGAGAAATGCTGAAACTCTACCCCCCAGCGGCTGGCGTTATATAGCTGCGGGATCAGCACACAATCGGCCATCCCCGGTTGATCGCCATAGCAGAAACGCCCGGTAAAACCCGGATGGTCCAGCAAGCGCTCAATCGTTTCAAGGCCGCGGGCAATGTTATCACGGTTCCATGCGGCACGTGCCCCGGGTCCGGCCAGATCCCCGACGCGCGCCAGAACTCCAAGGTTCGAAATAGGGTGAATCTCGCAGGCCACGGCAAGCGCCAATGCCCGAACATGTGCCCGCGCCTTGGCGTCTTGGGGCAGCAAGGGCGGCTCAGGCCGGGTTTCCTCAAGATATTCAAGGATCGCCAGTGATTGCGTCAGGCGCAGCCCATCTGTTTCAAGCACCGGCACCAACCCTTGCGGGTTCCGCGCCAGATGTTCAGCGTCCCGCTGCGCACCGGAAAGCAGATCGACCGGCACCCGCTGATAGGCGATGCCCTTCAGCGCCAGCGCAATCCGCACCCTGCAGGATGCGGATGAGCGCCAGTAATCATAGAGTACGACGCTCATGGTTTCGCAGGCAGGATCTTGCCTGTGCACGGGCCAAAGCCGATGCAATAGCCGTCGCCCCGGGCATGGGCAAAGAGGTCAATCTCATCCCCGTCCTCAATGAAAGTGCGCGGTGCACCGTTGACCATGACCGGAGTCTTGCCACCCTCGGTCATCTCAAGAAGCGCCCCGGTTGCGTCCCGGGTTGGCCCCGAGATCGTACCCGAGCCAAGAAGGTCCCCCACCCGCAGCGGACAGCCCGAGCTGCTGTGATGGGCAAGCTGTTGGGCGCTGGAATAATACATGACGTTGTAATTCGTCCGCCCCATCACCTGCCCGTTCATGGTCCAGCCGACCTGCAGGTCATAAAACCCCGGCCGGGCCTCTTGCAGATAGGGCAGCAGCGGGTTCACCCGCTCGGCCCCGGGACTGCGGAACGGCTCCAGCGCCGCCTGCGTCACCACCCATGCCCCGATGGTCGTGCCAAGCGCCTTGGCCAGAAACGGACCAAGCGGCTGGTATTCCCAAGCTTGAATATCCCGCGCCGACCAGTCGTTTAGCAGGACATAGCCAAAGATCATCGCTTCTGCTTTTTCGACGCTGACCCGTTCGCCCATGGTGCTGTCCGCACCAACGATGGCGCCCAGTTCAAGCTCAAGGTCCAGCCGCCTGCACGGCGCCCAATCCGGGCCCGCCTCTCCGCGAATCTGTCCCATCGGCCGCCGGATCGGCGTTCCCGAGACCACGACCGAAGAGGCCCGGCCGTTATAGCCGATGGGCATATGCGTCCATTGCGGCGGCAAGGCATTTTCAGGACCGCGAAACAGCACCCCGACATTGAAGGCATGGTTTTTCGAGGCGTAGAAATCGGTGAACCCGGTCACACGGATCGGCAGATGCATCTGTGCCTTGGCCATTGGGACCAAGGGCAGCTGAGTGCCCGAGTTTTCGGCCAGAAGTTCGGTCAGACGCGCCCGCACCCTGTCCCATTCGGCCCGCCCCAGCGCCATGAACCCGTTAAGCTGCGGCTGCGAGAATGTTCCCCCCGCATGCAGCAGCCCCATCGCCTCGCAGGCAGCCAGATCGACGATCATATCGCCAATAGCCGCCCCGCAGCGCGGCGCAGTGCCGGTGGTTGAAAATACGCCATAAGGCAGGTTGTTCAGGGGAAAGGGGCAATCCGCCCCGTTGGCGCTTTCCACCCAGGACCGCAGCAAAGCCAAATCCGGCCTCCTTCTATGATTTTCCGATTGCCGCGACGGCGTCACTTGATGCCGGGCGTACCGTCGAATTTCTTTTCAAGCTGTTGCCAGACCTCGATATATTCCTGTTGCAGCGGCGCTTCGTTCGCGGCGAATGCGGTCAGATGCTGCGGAAAGCGGGTCTCGAACATAAAGGACATGGTGTTGTCCAGCTTTTCGGGTTTCAGTTCGGCATTGCTGGCCCCCTCGAACGCGTCGCGGTCGGGGCCATGGGGCAACATGCAGTTATGCAGGCTGATCCCGCCCGGGGCAAAGCCCTGAGGCTTAGCGTCATAGATGCCGTAGATATTGCCCATCAGCTCGGACATGATGTTGCGGTGGTACCACGGCGGGCGGAAGCTGTGTTCGGCCACCATCCAACGTTCGCGGAACAACACGAAGTCGATGTTGGCCACCCCCTCTTGCCCCGAAGGCGCGGTCAGCACGGTGAAAATCGACGGGTCAGGATGGTCGAACAGGATAGCACCGACCGGGGAATAGCTGCGCAGGTCGTATTTGTAAGGGCAGTAATTGCCATGCCAGGCGACAACGTCCAGCGGGCTGTGGTCAATCCAGGTTTCATGGAAGCGGCCACACCATTTGACCACCAGTCGCGAACGGGTTTCCCGATCCTCGAAAGCCGCGACAGGGCATTTAAAGTCGCGCGGATTGGCAAGGCAGTTCGCACCGATTGGCCCGCGGTTCGGCAGGGTAAAGGTCTGGCCGTAGTTTTCGCAGACAAACCCGCGGCATGGCCCCTCCAGCACCTCGACCCGGAAGATCAGACCGCGCGGGATGATGGCGATCTCTTTCGGCTCGACGTCGATCACGCCCAGTTCGGTGCAAAAGCGCAGCCGTCCTTCTTGCGGCACGACCAGCAACTCACCATCGGCGGAAAAGAAATATTCGTCCTGCATCGAGCGCGTGACCAGATAGACATGGCTTGCCATGCCAACCTGCAGGTTGACATCCCCCGCCGTCGTCATGGTCCGCATGCCGGTCAGCCAGGTCAGATCCTGATCCGAACCCGGCAGCGGAATCGGATCCCAGCGATACTGGCCGAGGCTGGCAATATCGGGCAGCACGTTCGGCGCGGTCTGCCAATAGGGCAGCTCGATCGGGTCGAAACGCCCGGTATGGCGAACCGAGGGGCGGATACGATAGCACCAGGTCCGCTCGGGATGCGGGCGGGTAAAGGCCGTGCCGGAAAGCTGTTCGGCATAAAGTCCATAGGCGCATTTCTGCGGGCTGTTCTGACCCTGCGGCAATGCGCCCGGCAACGCCTCGGTTTCGAAATCATTGCCAAAGCCCGGCATGTAACCGTCATGGGTGCCAGTGACGACCGTAGCGCGGGTCATACCCTGAGGCAGTGGATGCCGGGTCATATTCTCCTCCCTGTCAGATCATTGCTATTGCAACAAATATGCCGTTGCATCAGCAATGATGTCAACTGATATCTGCGCCGTTATTGTTCCTTGTTGCGAACGCAACGGCTTTCTGCTGTCCTGCCCATCAAGGAGAAGCAGCACATATGGCATTCAATCTTGATCAATTCCTGCCCTATCGCCTTAGCGTTGCCGCTGCTCAGATCAGCCGCCGCTTTGCCGCCCGCTATGCAGCCGAGGCGGGACTGACTGTCCCCGAATGGCGGGTGCTGGCGCATCTGTACCACTCGGGCGCGGTCAGTGTGCGTGACATCAACGTCCGGGTGAACCTCGACAAGTCGATGGTCAGCCGTGCCGCCTCCCGCCTGCAAGAGGCGGGCTGGGTGCGCAAATCGGAAAACGACACCGACCGCAGGCTGGTGGTGCTGGAACTGACCGCCGAAGGTCGGGCCCTGATGACCCGCCTGACCCGCGTCGCCGAGGATTTTCAAGCCGAGCTGCTGAAAGAGCTGGGTTCAGATGCCGAGGGAATAGACCGGGCTTTGACCAAAATCATCGCGAAAGGTGGCGCTGACTAGCCCGTCTGCTGCATCTGGCCCAGGCGCGAAGATGGGCTGGCCGCCCCGGATCCGGACCGATCCACCTCAGCGATGCCCTGCGCCAGCGCGCCCCGATCCGCAGCAGACATCGCGTTGAGTATCTGGTTTGCCCGCGTCTCGACAGCACCAAAGGCGCGGCTGAACAGATCGCGCCCCGCATCAGTGATGGCATAACTGCGCAAGCGGCGCTCCGGGCCGAGAACCGAGTGCGTGATCAGACCCTTTTCCTCTGGCCGCGATGCCGCACGGCTGACCTGCACCTTGTCAGGCAAAGTACGCTGAGACAGTCCCAGCGAATCCAGCGAACCGGCATCTTTCAGCAGAAACAGCAGTCGCCATTCTTCGCGCGGGAAAACGTGCTTGTGTCCATAAACGGCAACAAGCTGGCGCGAAAAGCCCCGGCCACCACAGCTGGCTGATAAGGGAAAAAGGTCCCGATACGCATGACACACCCGCAAAATGTTTTCTTGGAAAGTTCGTCCGTCGCATGCGGACTGATCTTTTCATGCCCCGGCGAACCGCCGGGCTCCCGCCGCTGGTCAACTTGTCGCAAGCGCGGACAAATCCGGGCAAGGCCACCGCTTATGAAACCAGCCGATTGCGACGGCTCGGTGACAGGCCTGCAACATCACTCGCAAGCCCCGGCATGAGACCTGCGAGTGATGACAGTTTAGGCCAGCCGCCCTTTACGCAGCCGCTGATTGCCCGACGACATATCCAAAGGTCAGCGCCGGACCCAAGGTGCTGCCCGGGCCGGGATAAGCACCGGACATGATCGAGTTGATACCGTTCCCGCAAGCATAAAGGCCGGATATGACTTTGCCTTGCCTGTCCCTGACCTCACCCTTTGCCGTGATGTCGGGCTCCATCGAGGTCCCGATGTCGCCGGGGTAGATCTCGACGGCATAGAACGGCCCCTCAAGCGGGCGCAGACAGGGGTTCGGCCGATGTTCGGCATCGCCCAGATAGCGCTGATAGCTGGTCGATCCCTTGCCGAATTCGGGACCTTCGCCACGGGCTGCAGCCTCATTGAATCGGGTCAGAGTTTCGATCAGCGCCGGGGCAGCGATACCACATTGCCGGGCCAGCCCCTCGGGCATCTGGCGGTATGGGGGCCAAAACGCGCCGGAAACGCATGCGCCGCGCCCAGCCCATAACGCCGGATCGCCCGATGATCGGCAATCAACCGGACGGATTTCTGCCCCTCGGCTAAAAGCTTGGCTATCAGGCGCTGTACGAAATCATGCTAGCTTGACGCCTCATTGACAAAGCGTCGACCATCATGGCCGACAGCGATCACGCCGGGCTTGGCGCGATCCAGAAACAGATGCGGGAACGGCCGCATTGATCCATCAGCATTGCGCAGCAGCAAAACCGGGGGCCAGAAACCGCCGTTAGGGTTCGTATCCACAAAATTCGCACCGAAGGCCGCGGCCGCGGCGATCCCGCCGCCCGTGCCGGAAACCGGCGACATCGAGTAATGCAGCAGGCCGCGTCTGACATGGTCAAAGCTTTGCGCCCGGCGCACCACATCATGCGGATAGCCGTCCTCAGCCAGACGATGCGCAATCGCCCGCCCTATGCCTGAGCCTGCGCCGGCTCCGATTGCGGTCGGAAGTGTTTGAGAAGTCGTGATTTGCCAGTTGGTATGCAGTGGATAGGCTAAGGCAAAAGGGCTGGATCAGTTCACGCCAAAGATGGTGTCATCAACCTTGGCACAGATCTTTATGCACGAGGCGCGCGATGGCCTCGGTATCGTTGCGATCAACCCCTTCCAGCAGTTCGGATCATTTGCGGGCCAGTGCCGGATATTCGTCGATGACCGGGGTCGGATCGTCGATGCCGCGCTGTTTCATCGTACGTTTGGCCAGTCCCGCCAACATCCCGTCCTGGAACTCTTTCAGCCTGGCCTCAATTGCGGGCGACGCGTCCGAGACGATCACCCCGCGACCCCCGCCCCCCCTTCGGCGCCGAAGCCACGCCTTGCTGGTAAGCCACCTGAGACCGGGCAAGCGCAAGCCCCGTCCGATCCAGAATGGCGCGCCAGTCCTGCGGTGAAAGGCTGGCCCAGAAATCACGATTCAAGCACAGGACACGCCGGGATCAACGCCCTATGGCGCAAAATCTGTGCAGAATTGCGCGGAAGTTCTCGCGCCTGAATACTGGCGGACAGCAAGAATTCTGGGCCTTGAAAGCCCCGCGTTCAGGACCGACCCGCCGCCGATCTGCCAAACCCTCTGCCATTCCGGCCGCTTGCAGGTCACCTGCGGAATGGCCTTTGGGTTAGTCCCTTAGTGCTACTTCGCGGGGAGGAGGCTCGTCCGGCATAGCCGTTTATGTGAAGCTCGTGGCGGGGGAGAGATGATGAACCAACTGGACAGGCCCGCCGGAAATCCCGTTGCCACGCTGGTGAGCGAGGTTTCAGCAGGGCTGATCGGCCATCACCAGATGGTCGAACGGCTGGTGATCGCCTTGCTTGCCGGGGGGCATGTGCTGCTGGAGGGGCCGCCCGGCATTGCCAAAACCCGTGCGGTCAAGCAGCTTGCCTCGCATTTGCCCGGCAAACACGCACGCATTCAGTGTACGCCTGACCTGCTGCCTTCGGACTTGACCGGCACGCAGGTTTTCCGCGCCGATACGGGCGGCTTTGATTTCGTGCCCGGCCCGCTGTTTCATTCGCTGGTGCTGGTCGATGAGATCAATCGCGCGCCGCCAAAAGTACAGTCAGCCTTGCTAGAGGCGATGGCTGAACATCAGGTGACCACTGGCGGCACGACAAGGCCCTTACCTGATCCATTCATGGTGGTGGCAACGCAAAACCCCATCGAGCATGAAGGCACATTTCCGCTGCCCGAGGCGCAGATGGACCGTTTTCTGCTGCACCTGTTTCTGGACATGCCGGGGGCTGAGGCCGAGCGGGCAATCCTTGATCTGGTCGAGGCCGAGACACTGACGCCCGTGTCAGCCATTCAGCCGGTGATTGCCGATGCTGACATCCATGCCGCGCGGCAGGCAGTTGCCGGGATCCATCTGGCCCCGGCACTCAAGGACTTTATCGTCCGGCTGGTGATGGCAACCCGCGCCGGGGGTGAGGTTGCAGACCGGATCGAACATCCCGTCTCGCCCCGTGGCACGCTTGCCCTGGCTGCCGCCGGGCGTGCCCGTGCCTGGCTGCATGGGCGCGATCATGTGCTGCCCGAAGACGTCGAGGATCTGGCCGAGGATGCCCTGGCCCATCGCCTGATCCCGAACTGGCAGGCCGCCAGCGAAGGGTGGAATGGCCGCAGCTTGATTGCCGAGATCCTGCGCAAGGTGCGGCCATGGTAGCAGCCGCATTGGACCATCCGGGGCTGCGTCTTACCGCTGCAGAACTGATTGCGCTGCGTCCTGCGTTCAGGCCCGCCCGACACCGTCCTGCGGGTGCGCGCCCCGGAGCAATTCCGGCGCGGGTCGCAGGTCAGGGCATGGACCTGCGCGAGATCAGGGCCTTTGCCGAGGGGGACGACCAGCGCCGCATAGATCCCGGAGCAACCGCCCGGACGGGTCAGCTTCATGTCCGCAGCTTTCATGAGGATCGCGATGACACGAGGCTGCTGATCGTCGATTTTCGTCATCAGATGCTATGGGGCACGGGGTCGGCGCTACGCTCGGTCCGGGCGGCGCGGTGGCTGGCCCGGATCGGCTGGCAGGCGGTGGCACAAGGGGCGTCGGTCGCGCTGATGGCGGTCAAGGAGGGGGCACCGGCGTTGCTGTCCGCAGGGACGGGTACGCCCCAAATGCTTGCGCTGTCTCAGGCCATGGCGCAGGCCCATGATGCGGCGCTGGCCCTTGGATCGGGTCAGTCCAGCCTTGCGACGGCGCTGGTTCAGGCACGGCGCATGGTCCCGCCGGGCGGGCAGGTGCATCTGGCGACCGGCCCCGACGGGTTGGCCGGGGCTGACGCAGCCTTGTCGCAACTGGCGCGGGGGCGGGTGATACGCGTGCGCGTGATCCTTGATCCTGCCGAGACCTCTCCGCCCCGAACGGCGCTGTCGGTGCGCCACGGACATGCCGCACGCCATGGACGGCTGTCCCCGCTGGACTGCGGGGCCTTGCTTGCCCATCTGCACAGCCTTGGCGCCAAAGCCCGGGCGGTTTCACCCGATGACACGGGCTGAACTGATCGCTGCACTGTCGCCAAGCCGCCTGCCGCCCTCGACATTGGTGCCGGGCTGGCGCGAGGCGGTGGCGCTGTTCGGTCTGGGGCTTCTGGCCGGGGCTTTGCTGATCTGGTTGCTTTCACCGATCCTGACGCATCGCCGCTCAGTCCGCACCCGCATTCGCGCGACGCGCGGGCTAGAGCCCGAAGAGCGGCTGCTTGTCATCGCCCGCATTCTTGGCCGCCTGCCACGGGCACTGCGCCCCGCGGCTTATGGTGCGGCGCCCATGCCCCCAGCGGATGAGATCGAGCGACTGGCAAGGAGCCGCGAATGAGCTTTGCCTGGCCGCTGGCCTTTCTGCTTTTGCCCGTACCGCTGTTGATCCGTTTGCTGCCGCCAGCGTCCGTGCAGACCGGGTTGCGGGTGCCCGAGCATATTTTCGCAGGCGTCACCGCTGAAAGACGAGCGGGACGCAGCTGGTTGCCAGCCGGGCTGGCCTGGGTGTTGCTGGTGATTGCGATTGCAGGGCCTCAGGTCAGCCGAACCAGCGATATGCTGCCTGCTTCGGGACGCGATATCGTGCTGGCCATTGATCTGTCGGGCAGTATGCGGAAAGAGGATTTCCACCTCGGCGGTCAGCCGATTTCCCGGCTGGATGCGGTTAAACGCACTGCCTCGCGTTTTGTCGCAGCGCGGCGGGGGGACCGGATCGGGCTGGCGATCTTTGGCGACCGTGCCTATTTCGCCCAGCCGCTGACCTTTGACGTCGACGCTGTCGCACGTGCCGTCGATGAGGCTCAGATCGGGATCTCGGGGCGCGGAACGGCAATATCGGACGGGCTAGGCCTGGCGATCAAGCGGCTTGCCGCCAGCGAGGCGCCGACACGGGTGATCGTTCTGCTGTCGGACGGTGTCGATACCACGGGCAAGGTGCGCGCGGCCGATGCGGCCCGGTTGGCGGCAAGCCACGGTATCCGCATTCATACCATCGCGCTTGGTCCCGAAGATCTGGAAAACCAGCCTAAGTCCCGCGACGCGGTAGATACGAAAGCCTTGCGCGAAGTGGCCAGTCTTGGCGGCGGCACCGCCTTTCGTGTGCGTGACATGAACGATCTTGAGGCGATGGCCGCCAGTCTGGATCAGCTTGAGCCGAACCCGGCCGAGCGTCCGCCAATGCGTTACTGGCATTCGCTGTGGTTCTGGCCGGGCGCGGTGGCGCTGATCCTGATGATGCTGATCTGCTGGAGGCGCGAATGATCCTGCTGCGCCCCCTGTGGCTTCTGGCCCTTGCTGCGCTGGTCCTGCTTGCGCTGGCGATCTGGCGGCGCGGACCAGATGCGGGCGGCTGGCAAGCTGTACTGCCACCCCATATGCGACGGGGCATGGCGGCACTGGGTCAGCTTGGCGCGGGTACGGACCGCGCGCGATACCTGCCTTTGGCCGGTGCTGCCGCGCTGGTGCTGGGGCTTGCCGGGCCTGCAGTGCAGCGGGCCAAGGCGCCGGTCTTTGCCCAAAGCGATGCGGTCGTGATTGCGCTGGACATGTCTTCTTCGGTCGCTGATGGGCCGGGACTTAAGGACGCGCAGGCGGCCGCAGCAGGGTTGCTGGCGCAGCTTGCGGGCCGTCCGGTCGGGCTGATCCTTTATGCGGGCGAGGCCTACCTGATCGCCGCCCCGACCCAAGACCCCGCGACGCTTGAGACCCAGATCGCGGTGCTGGACGCGGAAACCATGCCCGACGAAGGTTCGCATCCCGCTGCCGCTCTGGCCATGGCAGGGCAATTGCTGCGCGGGTTGCGGCGGGCGGATCTGGTGCTGATTTCGGATGGCGGCGGCATTGATCAGGCAGCGCAGGCCGAGGCCGCGCGGCTGCAATCCGGCGGGGTGCGGATTTCGGCGCTGACAGTCGCGGGCAATCCGCCCTCGGATCCCGAGGCGCTGCGGACGATCGCCAACGGCCCTGTCGCCCGCTTTGACGACCCCTATCGGGTGGCTCGCTCGCTGGCCTCTTCGGGGTTGGATCGTGACCCGGCGCTTCGCTCGCAGCAGTATTACGATCTGGGACCGTGGCTTGCGCTGTTGGCGCTGCTGTCTTTGCTGCTTCGTTTCCGGAGGCTGGCATGAGAATACCTGTCCTGTTGACCGCCGGCATCATCTGCCTTGCCCTGGCCGGACCCCAGGCGCTGGGTCGGCTGGCCCTGCTGGGCGGAATGCCGGGGCTTGCCGTGCCATTGCTGTCAGATCCCGTCGAAAAGGGCGTCGCACTGTATCGCGCGGGACAATATGACCGTGCGGATAAGGCGTTTGCCGCTTCGGGGCGCAGCCAGACCTATAATCGCGGGCTTAGCCTTGCTGCCATTGGGAACTATCCGCTGTCTGTGGCCTATTTCGATGCGGTTCTGTTCTCTAACCCCGCTGACGCCGAGGCGCGCCACAACCGCGACCTGGTCAGCGCGATGTATCCGCCAGCCCGCGGTGAAAGCGTGGTCCCGGGGCGCATCCGTGGCTATGGGGGCCTTGGACCTGGGGAAGAGATGCAGCAGTCCTCGGGGGATATTCAGGACCCCGAAACACGGCGCAAGGTTGATGCGGGCGGGATCGTTGCAAGTGACGACTGGCTGGCCACCATCAGGGATGATCCGGGAGAGTTCCTTAAGCTGCGTCTGAAATCGGAATATGATCGCCGCCTTGGCCAAGGCCTTATCCGGCCGCGGGAGGCTGAGCCATGGTGATCCGCGCGCTGCTGTTGTTGCTTTTGACGACGCTGCCAGCAATGTCGGACAGTCTGCGCCTGCTCATACCCGAGATGCGCCCTGTGGTCGGCGAGATGATCCCCGTGACCATCCGTGGCGAATACACCGGCTCTGTCACGCTGGAAAAGATGGTTTTCCCGGATTCCCCCGCCTATGACTGGGTGCAAACCGCCCGTGACCGGTGGGTGGATGAACGGGTGGACGGCACCCTTTATCGCGTCTTTGAGCGGAGGGTCGCCGTCTTTCCACGTCATGCCGGCACTTTGACCATTGGACCGGTTACACATCATCTGACCAAGGCCGAAGGTACGTCCCGGATCGCAGTCAATGTTGAGGCGCAGCCTGTGACGCGCGCTGTGACACCCTATCCCGGCTCGGGCCGGGCGTTGGCGGCCCGCAATGTGACGGTCAGGGATGAGTTTTCGGCCAATCCCTCGCAGCTTGGCCCGTCCGAATCCTTTACCCGGCGGATCACGCTGATTGCTGAGGGCAGCATGGCCCATCTGTTGCCTGCACGCCCGACAATCCGCGAACCATGGCTGATCAGCTTTGCCGCCCCCGAGCTGCGAGAGACGCGGCTGACGGCGCAAGGTCCGGTCGCGGTCGCCGTGTGGGAGTGGACGCTGCGCCCGCATACCGGCGAAACCGGTTCGCTGACCCCGCTGCGCTTTCCCTGGTTCAACACCCAGATCCGCGAAATGCGCGGTGCTGTTACCCTGCCGGTCGAGATCGGGATAGCGGGCTTTGGCAACAATATTGGCGGGCAGGCGTTCTCATCACGGACAATGGCCGTTCAGATGGGTGCCTTTGCCTTGGCGGGGCTGGTTGTTGGGATGGTCGCAGCACTGATCGGGCGCGCGCCCGCACCCGGACGTCTGGTGGCTCAGGTACGCCGCCTGCTGCCCAACCCCAAGGGGGGCGCCCTGCGAAAGGCCGCGCGGACTGGCGATCTGATGGCTTTGCGCGCCGCAGCCGAAGCATTCGTCATGGCCGAGGTCCGATTGGGCCGGACGGTCAACCCCAGGCCGCTGCGCGATCTGGACGAAGAACTGTTTTCCGGCAGGCAAGCCGGTACATTCGACCGGCGCGATTTCCTGAGGAGGATCGGCGCGTAGGTTGGCGACAGTTTGGTAATCCTCTCGGTTGGGTCCAAACCACGGTCAGCGCCTGCGGCCGATCTTTCAGGGTTTCTGACCACCGGGTCGCAAAACGTCCGGTGGCCGATACACAAACGATCAGGCGGATCAGGCCCTCAGATACTCAGATGCTTTAGCACCATTTCTCTCGACTCGGCGTTGCAGGCGCCTTCGTCGACGATTTGACCCAACTTCATGACCGCCCAGCGATCCGCCACGCTGAGTGCGAAATCAAGATTCTGCTCGACCACCAGAATACTGATCCCGCGTCGTTCGCGCTCGGTCTTCAGGGCGGTTGCAATGCGCTGAACCACGCTGGGCTGTATCCCCTCAGAGATTTCGTCGATCAGTAAAAGATCGGGTTCGTTCATCAGGGCGCGCGCCAGGATGAGCATCTTTTGCTCACCCCCAGACAAGGTGCCTGCCAACTGTTCCAACCGTTCAAGCAGAAAGGGAAAGCTGCGCCCAACATTCTGCAAGGCCTTGGCCAGATCGCGATCATGACGCAAAGCAAGTCGCAGATTGTCACGGATCGAGAGGTCCTGAAACAAGGGCAGCTCTTGCGGCGCATATCCCACCCCATGCGCCAAAAGCCAGGCGGGCGGCTTGCCGTCGACCGGGCTGCCATCAAGCATGATGCGGCCCGCGCGCGTCTGGATCAGGCCCATCACGGTCTTTAGCAGCGTGGTTTTGCCCATGCCATTGCGCCCCATCAGGGCAAGAATCTCGCCCCGGCGCAAAGTCAGCGCAACCCCTTGCAGGATATCGGTCTCGCCATAGCCAGATGTCAGGGCCTCGATCGTCAGCCTGTTGTCAGTCATGGGCCATCCCCGAATAGATCGAGCGTAAAAGCTCTGAGTTCACGACCTCTTCGACAGAGCCATCCATCACCAGTCGGCCCTGGTGAAGCACGACGAGCCGCTGCGAGATTTCCTTTACGAAATCAATATCATGCTCGATAAGGATCGCGGCGTAGCCCAGGTTTTGCGTCAGTCGCTTCAACACCTCGCCGATCAACGTCCGCTCGGCCTTGGTCAGACCTGCGGTAGGCTCGTCCAACAGGATCAGCCGGGGCTGCATGGCGACGACCATCGCCAGCTCCAGGCTTTGCCGCATCCCGTGAGAAAGTCCGCTGACCGGTTCGCCCAGTTTCTTGTTCAGGCCCGTCAGCGCAAGGATCTCCAGCGCGGCTGACGGCAGTTCGATCGTCGAGGCGCGATGCCACAGGCTGGGCCGTTCATGGGTCGTGCGTGCAAGGCGCAGACATTCAGCGACGGTCATGCTTTCAAAGACACTTGCGACCTGAAATTTGCGACCGATGCCCAGTGCGACGATATCTTCGGGCGGGCGGCCGGCAATGTCCTTATCAACCACGGTGATATTGCCCTCGATAGTCTCTGTCCCGTCCGAAAGGCAGCGCAGCAGAGTGGTCTTGCCGGCACCGTTTGGTCCGACCACCGAGATCAGCTCACCGGGTCTGACCTTCAAATCAATACCATCAAGCACGACAAAATTGCCATAAGCCTTGCGCAGCCCCGAAACCGTAAGCAGCGCATCGCGGCCGCTTTCCTGCCTTTGATCCGGCAGGGCGACCAGTGCCGGTGCTGCCCCGCTGTGCTTGCGCCGGGGAAGAAGCCCCACAAGACCGCGCGGGACAAACAGGATCATCGCCACGAAAAGGACGCCGATGATCAGTTGCCAGACATAGGGCATGCTGCCCGACAGTTGGGCGCCCAGATAATCGATGCCGATTGCGCCAAGGGCTGGCCCAAAGATCGAGGCCCTGCCGCCCAGTGCGGTCCAGACGATCATTTGTGTACCAAAACCAAAGCCCGCAATCTCGGGTGCGACGATGCGCCCGGCATTGGCGTAAAGAAAACCGCACAGCCCGGCGATTCCACCCAGCACGGTCATCAGCAGGATCTGCACCTTTTGGGTGCGGATACCCAGGTAAGCCGCGCGCAGGGGATTGTCCCGAATGGCGACGAGAACCCGCCCCGCATCCGAACGAACGATGATCCAGGACAGAGCAGCAAACAGGATCAGTGCCACCCCAGCAAGGCGGAAGTAATTGGCCGCGCCAAGCTTCATCACCGGATACCCGACCAGCCCACTGGAAGAGCCGGTAAAACTGCCTCCGGCAAAGATGGCCTGCGTCAGCACGATCGGCACCACCAGCGAAATGACGGATGCGTAAAGCGGCGTCGACTTGTGGTAAAAGGACAGCCAGCCAACCAGTGCGGCCAGCACCATTGGCAGGATTACCGACAGGGCCAGGGCGAGCGCAAAGTTCTGCATGCCTCCGCCGATATGGGTCAGGATCAGGGCGGTTGCGTAAGCCCCGGCACCGAAAAAGGCGGACTGTCCGAATGTCAGGATGCCGGTATAGCCCCACAGCAGATCCACCGTGATCGCCATCATCGCGTAGATCATCGAGCGGGTCAGGACATTCTGCGTAAAGCGGTCCAGAAACAGCGGTCCCAGCAGCACCAGCGCCAAAGCCAGAGCGCCCAGCAGGAACAGCCCCGTCCCATGACGGGTAAACATACGGTCGGAAACGGCAAGGGAATGTGCGCGATCAGCCACGGGCAAAACCTTTCGGATGAAGTCGCAGTACGACGGCGCAAAGCACAGCTACGGTCACGCTGCCAAGGATGGGGCTGATCCATGTCGACACCAGCACCTGCGCTGCGCCAAAGCACAGACAGGCCAGTGCAAGTGCTGCGACCGAGGTGCCAGATACCATGACCAGCATGAACGCTCCGATCAGCCAGGAAATGCCCATGGTGGGATCAACACTGGAAAGGGGCGTCAGCAGGACCCCGGCCAGGGCTGCGATGGCCGAACCCAGCATAAAGGTGACCAGTCGCACTTGCGAAGTATTGATGCCCAATGCGCGTGCCAGCGTCTCATTCATGATGACTGCTTGCGCATTCAGGCCAAGGCGCGTGCGCTCAAGAACAAGGACGAAGGCCAGGCCCATGATGACCGCAGCGACCAGCAAAAACAGCCGGTAGCTGGAATATGGCATACCCAGCACGTCAACAGTTCCGGTGATAAGCGCGGGCGGCATCTGCATGTCCCGGCCAAACGTCAGGGTGATGATCTGGACGATCACCACGCCCAACCCCCATGTCGCAAGAATGGCGTCCAGGGAACGGCGATAAAGCGGGCGCACAATGGCGATCTCTGTGGCCGCGCCCAGCAGCCCGCCAACGAAAACGGCCAGCGGCAGCGACAGCCAGGGGCTGAACCCCATCCTGGTCGCGACCACGGTTGTGTAGGCGCCGATGGTCAGCCATGCGGCATGGGCGAAATTGATGATCTTGAGTACGCCGAATATGACGAACAGACCGGCAGAGACGATGAACAGCAGCGCTGCGGTCGTTGTTATGTCAAGTAATAGGGCCATGCGGTTCCCTCGTTGAAGGACAGGCGTGCCCGCGACCGCGTATGACGGTCGCGGTACGGGACGGCTCAGAGATCAGGGCACTGGTCGCCCGGGTCCACGTTCGGGAATTCGGCCACAACCTTGACCGAACCGTCAGCCTGTACTTCCCCCAGATACATGGTGAGGGGGGCATGATGCTGTTTCGACATTGAAATCTCGCCGCGCGGCCCCTTGAACGAGACTTCGGGGAAGGCTGCCAGGACGGCTTCGGTTTCCGTCGATCCGGCCTTCTCGACAGCGGCCTTGTAAAGATAGACCGCCTCATATTGCGGGGTGGACAGATCGTTCGGGGTCCGCATCTCACCCCCGAATTTCTTTTCCAGAGCCGCGATGAAATCCTTGTTCTCGGGCGTGTCGATTGCGGTCAGGTATGATGCCGAAATAAGAATGCCCACACCATCCGCCCCCATCGCTTTCGCGGTGCCTTCGTCAACCGCCAGATTGGCGTAGGGGATCGAGATACCCGAGGCGCGCAGCTGTTTTGTCAGCGTCACGTTCGGTGTTCCGCCCGCCGTCGAGGTGATGACCGCATCCGCGCCCGCGCTACGCAGGTTCGAAAGGATCGCGGTCCAGTCCGACCCCTCCATCGGCAGGTATTCCTCGCCCACGATCTTGCCGCCCTTATCCTCGATATACTTGCGCGTGAACTCAAGCATGCCCCGCCCGAAGGCATAATCCGAACCGATCAGGAAAAAATTCCTGGCACCATCCGCCATCAGCTTTTCCACAACCGGAGGCACCTGCTGTTCAGGCACCCAGCCGTTGACGAACATATTGGGTGAGCAAGAGCGGCCTTCATAGAATGATGAATAAATGAAGGGCTTTTCCCCCTCTTCCACGATGGGAAGGCCCGCGTTGCGCGCGGCCGAGGTTTCCATCGCGATCAGCACGTCAACGTCGTTCTGGAAGACCAGCGTATTATAGGCGGTTTGCGCCCCTGCCGCGCCCGAGGCGTCATCTGCGACGACAACCTTGACGGGGCGGCCCAGGATCCCGCCGCTGGCATTGATCTGCTCAACGGCAAGCTCGGTGGCCTGAACCACGGCGGGGGCAATAACGCTGTTTGCCCCGGACAGGCCAACGGGCACGCCAATGGTGATCGGCTCGCCTTCCTGGGCAAGGGCGGGGCCGCTGACAAGCGCGGTGGCAAGCAGCAGGCAAAGGCAGGTGGGTTTAGCGTTTTTCATCTTACATTTCCCTGTTGTATCAATTGGTTATGCGCAAGCGATCAGTTGTAAAGATCGGTGCGCCGGTCTTCCCAGACGTTATTGCGTTCACTGACGCGTCGCTGGTTTTCCAGGTCTCCGAACATGACATCGGCGATCAGGATCTCGGGGTTGGTAGGGGATGCAGGACCGGCAAGAGGCCAGCCGCGTGGCCCGACGATCAGGCTGCATCCCAGAAAGGGCTGGCCACGTTCGATGCCCACGCGATCGGCACAGGCGATGGCGACACCGTTCGAATGGGCGGCCGCCTTGTGAAGGATATTGGCCATCGGTTCGGCACCGGCGGGTTGGTCTGGGATGGGAACCCAGTTGGTCGGCACGCAGATCAGTTCGGCACCCGCAGCGACCAGTCCCCGGAAGGTTTCCGGGAACCAGCCATCATAACAGATCGCCACGCCAACCTTGCCATAGACCGTGTCGAATACAGGCAGCCCCAGATCGCCGGACCGGAAAAACAGCTTTTCCTTGTTCCACAGATGCAATTTGCGGAATGTGCCCAGATACCCCTCTGGCCCGCAGAATATCGCCGAGTTGTAGAAGGTATCCCCGGCTTTCTCGCATAGCCCGGCCGCTATGTAGACGCCCAGCTCAGCCGCCAGTGCGATCAGCGCCTGTGATGGGCGTCCTTGGGGAATAGGTGCGGCCAGTTGCTGCAATTCATCGGCTGCCTCAAACACATAGCCGGTGTCCGCCAGTTCGGGCAGGACAAGGATCTTGGCCCCCTTTGCCGCAGCCTCTCTGGCCAGCCGGTCGATGGCGGCCAGATTGACCTCGACCTCGCCAAAGCGGGGTTCGAATTGCAGGCAAGCGACGGCAACCGTTTGCTTCTCTTGGACCTTGTGCGTCAAGGCGCCCTCCAGAAATGAAAAAAGCCCATGGACGCGGGAAAGATCCGCATGCCATGGGCTACCTAGCCTCGATTTCAGTTCGGCAATCCTGCCGACAGAGCAACCTTGCTCGCGGACAACTCTGCCAAGCTCAGTTCAAATGTCAACGAGAAATGGCAATCGACCCAGGTTCGCAAAAGGCAGGGCTATTTTTCGGCAATCGTCAGGCCGATGCTGCGCAGCGTTGCTTCGGCGGCAAGCAAACCTTCGGCGATCGAGGTCAGCGAGGTCCGCCTGGCCGTCGCCTGATCACGTAAAAGACGATAGGCCTCATCATCCGGAATACCGCGCAGCTCGGCCATCAGTTTGACCGCGCGATCAACGAGGCGGCGGCTTTTCATCGTCTCTTCCAGCTTCTGGATCTTGCCTGTCAGCCGCCCCTCATAGCCCCGGCGATAGCGGGCCAGCACGAACTGGGCGAGAATGCCGAACGGCCGCAGCGGCTTTGAAATCACGCCATGGGCGTTCAGATCGGTGATGGCTTGCAGCGCGGTCGGCGTCTCATAGGTCATGATAGCGATGATGGCTGGCGTGCGATCCTGCAGCAGCGCGGGCAGTGCCTCTCCGGGCAGATCGTCGACCTGCACGAATATCGTGTCGGTTTCAGGCGGCAGCGCGGCGGGCAGAGGCCACAGGGCCGTTACCGCGCAGCCAAGTCGCTTGAGATGTTCGGTCAGGACCGCCCTGTCTTCGTCGTGTGGATGCAGGACCAGCACCCTGGCCTGACGCAGATCGTCCAGGAGGCGGCGCGCGGCAGGGCGCCGGCTGCGATCAACTGGTGCGCCCGTCAAACCCAGACCTCATCAAAGCGAGCAGTTGCCAGATAGGGGTCGGGACGGACCGGGCTGTCAGCCTGCCACGCGACGTCGAACAGCCCGTCCCGGCGCATGATGCCGATGCGCGGTGTCAGCCACAGATGCCGGTTTTCCTGATCGACACAAACCGGGCCTTCGGGTGCCAGCAGGTTTTGCCCCAGCAGGTGGGGGGCAAGCGCCGACGGCTCAAGACTGCCCGCGCGTTCAAGTGCATGCGCCAGCAGGTATACCTGCAGATATGCCGTCTGGGACCAAACGCTGGTTGTCGCTTCGGGCCCGAACCTGTCTTTGTAGGCCGCAACGAACAGCTGGTTCTGGTCAGAGGGCAGCGTCTGGAAATAGCTGGCCGACAGCACATGGCCGTGACAGTATTCGGGCCCGATCTCGTTGATTTCGGTTTCGGCCATGGTCAGGCTGGCGATGGGGCGCTGTTGTGTGTCAAAGCCCGCCTCGGCATACATGCGGTACAGTTGACGGGCCGGGCCGCCGATCACGGTACTGAACACTGCATCAGCCTGCCAACTGCGGATATGGCCCATCAGTTCTGCGACCTCGGAGGATGAGGCTTCAAGCGGCGCATAAACCTCGCCCGCGACCTTGGCCCCCTTGCTTTCAAGGATGTCGCGCATGGTGCGGTTTGATTCGCGCGGGAAAATATAGTCCGCCCCGACAAAACCGATGCGCTTGCCGTAACGGCGGATCAGGAAGTCGGCCAGAGCAAAGGCGCATTGGTTCAGCGTGGCGCCCGCATAGATCACGTTTTCCGAATACTCGAACCCCTCATAGACCGAGGGGTAGAACAACAATGCATCATGCCGCTCGACCAGCGGAAGCACCGCCTTGCGCGAGGCCGAATGCGAGCAGCCAAAGATGATCGTGACCCCTTCATCCACGATCAGCTGCCGTGCCATCTGGCGATAGGTCGTCGGGCTTGATTGTGGGTCGCGCAGAACGGGGACAAGGGGCAGGCCGCGCACGCCGCCGCCCTTGTTGATCTCTTCGATGGCCAGGGTCGTGCCGCGCAGATGCTCGCTTTCGGTCAGCGCGCTAAGCCCGCTGCGCGAAAACAGCACACCTATACGCCAGCCCTCAGAGGCGGTGGGAATATGGCTCATGCAGATGGACCTGAATGTCAGATTCCCGGACTTTGCATGCATCAATGCGTAAAAACAATGCCTGAGCGAGAACGACAGCATCGAAGAGCTTCCCGATCAGAAATGGCGGCCCGGCTTTGGGGTCAATACAGGCGCAATGTTTTATTCGCCCGAGGTGACGGATATGCCCAAGGACGGGACGATCATCATCGTGGCTTCGATAACCGCCCGGGACACAAGCTTTACTTTCCGGCCACCGACGCCGGGCCGCAGGCGGTCGTATTGGATATCAGACCTTCCCCGATGCCTTGTCACGCAACGCCAGCGATGCGCGCCAGCCGCGTGCCTGGTCATGGATGAAGCGGGTCAGGCTTTGCACTTTGGAACTGCGGTGCAGGTCCACATGCGTGACCACCCAGATCTGCGTCCGCCATTCCGGTGGGCAGATGCCGGGGAACAGCTCAACCAGCTCGGGCGAGGCGGTCAGCGGGCTGAGAAAGCCGATGCCCAGCCCCTGTTCGACCGCGCGATAGGCCACAGAGCTTTGCGGGGTGCGCAGGACAAACACCTCGTCCGGGACGCGGCTGAACAGCCATTGATAAAATGGCGCGCGGGCGAAACGATCCTCGCCCACGATCAGATGATGCGCGGCCAGATCTGCCAGCGTTTCCGGGCGACCATGCCGGGCGATATAGGACGGCGCCGCGTAAAGCGCATGTGGGTAGTCAAACAGCGGCGTGACCACGCTGTCCTGTGCTGAAGGACGCGGACCGGCCCGCAGCGCCACATGCGCCTCGCCCCGCGACAGCTCAAAGGTGCGCTCATCCGAATCATAGGTGACCTGCACCAGCGGGTGGTCGCACAGGAATCGGCCCAGCATCGGTACGATCAGCGGGTCAAGGCTGGGCACCGCCGTCAGCACCAGCCGTCCTGAGACCTGATTTCGCGCGGTTTCGATCCGCCCCAGCATCTGGGTGAATTGCTCGTCCACCGTGCTGGCGGTTTGCAGCAGCTCCTCGCCCGCTTCGGTCGGTGTATAGCCGCGCGAATGGCGCTGGAACAGCTTGACGCCCAGCTCGGCCTCAAGCGTGTCGATATGCCTGATGACAGAGGAATGATGCATCCCCAGCACCTCGGCTGCGGCACTGACCCGGCCCAAACGCGCCACCTGAGCAGCGGTGCGGATTTCACTCCAGAGGTTCAGGCGCATAGTTCCACTCAGTTTTGCACATCAGTTGTCATTTTTGGCCAGTTTAACGCGGAAATGCAATGTTCATATTGGCTTCATACCGGGGCGAAACACAGCCGCCGCCGGATCCAAGGAGAAGTTGAAATGCTGAATAAACTTGTTATCGCCGCCGTTGCAGCAAGCTTTGCCGTGCCCGCCCTGGCCTCGGAAATCAATCCCGGCCGCCAGATGCAGGCGGACCTGCTGGGACTGGACGCAAGCCAGTTCACCACCAACGAGCTGGCGCAGATTGCCAGCGAAAAACTGGGTGAAGAACGCGCCAGCCGCGCCGCCTTCATCACCGCACAGAAAGGCACGGGCGTCCTTAATCTGGTGTCCGGCAACAATGTGGCGGGGCTCTATACCGTAAGCCGCGCCGGCGACAAATAACGACACCTGTTCCGTTTGTACGCAAAGCGGCCATGCCTTTGGGCATGGCCGTTTCCATTTGTCACAAAGTAGCAGACGCGCGACCTGCCTTTCGCATCGAAGGACCGACCCGCCCGGAACACCAAGACAGGCATTCTTGCAGAAGGCGGGCTCGATCATATTCGCCCCCAAGGGAATCAATGAGTGAGAGTCCAAGCTGTGGGGTTCTGTCAGCGCGGGACTAATGCCGATAGTATCGCAGCAGGCCGAAGCTCCCGGACGACCCGGAAATACCACCCACCAGCCTCAGGCAAAGGCTGCCAACCGTGCAGCCGCAACGTCAGCCAGCACCGAAATTGCAAGCGAGGACGCGTCCCTTGTCGGGCCGAACATGCCGATTGGGGCCTTGATCCGGGCAATATCGGTCTCAGGGATCCCCATACCCCGTAAACGTTCGGCGCGCGCGCGATGGGTCCTCATGCTGCCCAGCGCCCCGATGTAAAAGGCGGGCGACTGCAATGCCCTGTGCAGCACGGGCAGTTCGGCGTCCGGATCATGGTACAGAACGGCAAAGGCCGTATAGGCATCGGCCAGTTCCCCGATGTCATCCGCCACAAGTGAGGGACCCAGCGCCAGAGTGTCATACCCCGCGCAGGCGGCAAGCTGCGCCAGCTTCTGCGCCTCGATCGAGCGACCCGAGATCACCATCCTCGTCACCGGATGATAGACCGAAAGAAAGCCGCCGTTGTCCCATCCCGGCCGTTCTGGCACCGGCGCACAGCGCAACGCCTGCTGTTGCGGATCATAGCACAATGCCGCAGGCCGACGCGCAGCGAGGTTATGAAGGGTATGCTCGATGGCACCGACATCGCGCAGCACATGGATGGCGATGGTAATTCCACCGCCGCAGGGCAGGACAATGTCGAAAAACGGAGACCCCTCGCCAAAGATGGCTGTCCGGTCATGCCCCTCGGCCATGGCAAGCAAAGCCTCGGCCGCGACTGCGGCCTCGACACAGCCGCCCGAGACAAACCCCGCATAGCCACCATCCGCCGCGATGACGACATGCGACCCCAGCCTTCGCGCCGCACTGCCGCGAATGCCGGTCAGGGTCGCAACCGCAACCGGACCCCGGGCAAAGCTTGTCACTGCGAAACGCAACAGCTCTGCCGGATCATCGCTTTCAAGCACCCGGACGGGTGTTGGCAATACGTTAAGAATCTCCGTCCCGTTCAACTCATGCCCCGCGAGAAACTCGGTTGCCTGATCGGGCGACTAACGGCAGGTACCGATGCCCTGCCGTTACGCCACAGCCAGCTTCAGGTTGCGCCGCCCTCCTCCAGACTGAACTTCGACAGTGGCAGGCTGCGCACACGACGCCCGGTCAGGGTCGACACCGCGTTCGCCACAGCTGGCGGCACGCCCGGCACCCCGGGTTCGCCGATACCGCCCATGGGGGCGCCGCTTTCCACGATGCGGACATGGACGCGCGGCATCTGATCCGGCGTCAGGATCGGATAGCCGTCGTAATTGCGCGCCTGTGGAACACCGTCGACATAGACCACCTCTTCCAGCAAGGCAGAGGACAGCCCCAGCGCAACCGCCGAATTCACCTGAGCTTCGATGATTGCCGGGTTGACGATGCTGCCCGGATCAATGGCCACCCAGATGTCATGCACAACGATCTGGCCCTGCTGGATCGACACTTCGGCGATAGTCGCCACCTCACTGCCGAAAGGCGAGGCCATGGCGACACCCCGGGCGCGGCGGCTGCCATCCTCGGCCTCAAAGGGTCCGCGCTTCCAGCCGCCTGCCAGTTCGGCAACCGCTTCAAGCAGGTTTCTGTGACGCGAACTGTCGGCCAGCAGACGGTGGCGCAACTCATAGGGATCATGCCCCCCGACATCGGCCATTTCGTCGAAGAAGGTTTCATAAAAGAAATCATTCATGGAATGCCCGACCGAGCGCCAGAAGCCGATGATCGCCGGATCATCTACATGGATATGCCCGACGCGACGGTTCTTGATCGCATAGACCTTGCCGGCAATCCCCTCGACAGCGGTACTGTCGACCTTGTCCGGATCACGCCCGAACCAGCGGCCAGCCGGTCCCTCGCCCGCGGACACCGCATGTAGCGCGACAGGAAGCCCGTCAGCATCCAGCCCGGCACGAAAGCGGACAGCGGACATGGGACGAAGGGCGTCACGCAAGAACTCTTCCTCGCGGCTCCAGATCAGCTTGATTGGCCGGCCAACAGCTTTCGACAGCAGTATCGCCTGCGGAAAGGGGTTGGCGGTTTCATAAAGAAAATGGCGTCCGAAAAAGCCGCCAAGCAGGGGCGAATGAACAATGACCTGCCCGGGCTCGATGTCAGCCACCTTTGCAGCATGGGCCTGGAACATCTCGGGCGCCTGATTCGGGGCCCAAAGCTCCAGCGTGCCATCTTCGTTCCAGCGCACCAGCGCCGAGGGCGGTTCCAGCTGACCATGCGCCAGATAGGGCGCGTCATAGCTGGCCTCGACCACCTTCGCAGCACCGGCAAGTGCGGCGGAAACGTCCCCTTCCTCTTCAAAAGCGATGCCGTCGCCGGGCGCGGCCTTCAGCGCAGCCAGATGTGCCTCGGTCGAGAAATCGGCCGGCATGGCACGGGAAACATCGGGTGCCGGCTCGGTCCAGGTCACCTGCAACGCCTCGACCGCCATCCGGGCCCGCCACCAGCTGTTGGCAACCACCGCGACCGCGCCGGGCAGCCGGTGAACCGAATGGACGCCCGGCATACCGGCTACCTCGGCTTCGTTTTGTAAGCTGTCCGGCTCGCCCCCCAGATGCGGGCTGTGCTGCACGGCGGCATACAGCATCCCATCGACCTTAAGGTCGATGGAATATTGCGCCTTGCCTGTCGATTTGTCATGCGCATCCAGCCGCCCGACCGGTTTTCCGATCCAGCGAAAGTCGGCGCTGTCACGCAAAGCGACCTCTTCGGGCACCGGCAACCCGGCAGCCGCGTCCACCAGTTCACCATAGGGAATGCTGCGCCCCGACTTTGCATGCAGCACACGCCCCGGCTCTGTCGACAGTTCGGCAACCGGCACATCAAGCTGCGTCGCCGCGGCCTGCATCAGCATCATGCGGGCCGCGGCACCCAGCTTGCGCATGGCATCATAGCTCATACGGACCGACATGCTGCCGCCGGTAAAGCGTGCACCGCCGATCAGCAGATAGTCAGGACCCGGAGGCGCACCCTCAACGGTAAAGTTGGCCGGATCAACGTCCAGTTCCTCACCCACGATCTGCGCCATGGCGGTAAAGATCCCCTGCCCGCCTTCGATGAAGGCGCTGCGGAACAGCACGGTGCTGTCAGGACGAATTTCGATAAAGGCGGATACGCGTGTACCCGGCACAACAGCCTGCGCCGCCTGCGCACGGGCACACCCCGCCGGCACGACCACCCCCAGTGCCAGCGCCCCTAATGAAGCGCCGATGAAACCACGACGCGACAGTTTGAACGGTTTGCCGATCTCGCGGGACTTGATGAACATGTCATTCATTTTTCTGCCCCATTACGCCTGAGCCGCATCACGCACAGCGGCGATTATGGCGTTATAGGTGCCACAACGGCACAGGTTGACCATTGCCGACGCAATGTCCTCATCTCCGGGCTGGGGTGTTTCCTTAAGCAGCGCCGTCGCAGCCATCACCTGTCCCGACTGACAATAACCACATTGCGGGACCTGATGGGCGACCCAGGCTTGCACCACCTTCTGGCCGATCGGGTCCTCTTCGATGGCTTCGATCGTCGTGATCTGTGCCCCCACCACGCTGTCCACCGTGGTCACACAGGACCGGGTGGCGACTCCGTCAACCAAGACAGTGCAGGCTCCGCATTGCGCAACTCCGCAGCCGTATTTGGTTCCGGTCATACCCAGTTCATCGCGCAGCACCCAAAGCAGCGGGGTTTCGGGTTCGATATCAATTTGGTGCTTGGTGCCGTTGATTGTCAGATCCATGGGTAGCTCCTCAGCCTGAAAGTGGTACGGGGGGATGCCCGTCGCTGCCATCAGTTTCACTCCGGCCCGGCTTCCAGAGGTCAGGCCGCCCGGCTACGGGCTACTGGAATACGGTCAGCCTATCACGGATAAGGACAGCACAACAGGCCGCCCCGGTCTATAGGGGGCATCTCACATTCTCATGAATGATCGGGATACATCTTCGTCCAGCGTGATGGTGGGACAGAGTTGTCCTCCGGTCCCATTGGATCATTCCACACAACCAATTGATTTTAAAATAATTCATAGCCTCTCCGCATGAAAATGAAGCGATGGCGGGTGCGATGTTCCTGGCACACCGACGAGCAGATGGCGCATCTGAAGCCCAGCTTTCCCAAGTCCCATGGCAAACCCCGCGTCGATGACCTGTGTGTTCCGAGCGGAAAATCGCATGGTTTCTGGCCTCTGCGGTGACAACGAAATCATCGCGCGCCACGCTTTCGGGGAACTTGTCGAACGGCGGGTTGGTCAGGATCAGATCGGCCGGATCGAATTTCTTGGCGTCAGAGGTCAGCACATCAATTGGGTCGATCGGCTGGTCAATGCCATGCAGCAGCAAATTCATCGTATTCAGCCGGTGCGTGCCGGTAATCAGTTCCGCGCCCTGGTACTTTCCATTTCGCTGGGCAAAGGTGACGTCCTTGGAAACGGTCGTTAGGTCGTCGGTGTCGCGCATGATGGCGCGGTGGGCGGCAATCAGAAAGCCTCCGGTACCCGCCGCGGGGTCTTGGATGACCTCGCCAACCTTGGGCTTCATCAAGTGGATGATGGCTGCGATCAACGGACGCGGGGTGAAATACTGACCCGCCTTAGACTTTCGCTCAGACGTGGTGCGTTCCAGTAAGCCCTCGTAGAGATCGCCCAAACCGTCTTCTTCGGCTGCATATCAGTCGAACGTGTCGATGGTGGTGATTAGGCTGGTCATGGCGAGAGCCTCTGGCAATCGAAGTCTTGTATGACGCTCACGGGCCCGGTAGTGAATGCCGCTTTCGGCAGCCTGTAATTTGGCACTCACCTGATGGCGCACCGGACCGCATTGCATGAAGATGATCGGGTGATGCCCGTCTTTTCGGGCGATGGTTGCCGATGAGAACGGGCACGGCACTGTCGACGTAGTCTACGACCAATACGTCCTTCAGGGCCGCTTCCAACGCCCTCGACCTGGCCTCATGTTCTTCCAGCAGACGCAGTCCGGCGGGCACCACTTCGCAGGCCGAGCTATGCGGCCGGCCTGCGGCTGATCGCTGATAAATTTGGCGAAATGTTCTCCAATCTTCGCCGACAAGTCGGCGCAGACCCAGGCTGCATGGGCCGGTTGGCACCGCTGACGGGCGCTGACGATGGATGGGTAAAAGGTCGGGTGGCTTCAGGGCAGGTCAGGGTGCTTGATCCGTTGCCATCTTTCGCCGTCGAACCGAAAGATGTCCTTGCTGGCCACCGCCCGGATCACGTCACCGAAAGCTTGCACAAAAAACGGCCTACCCAGTGCATATCCCGGGTTGCTGTCGAGGCGGTTGAGTTTGGGCAGGCGTGGCTCGAACCGGCTGACCGCGTTCGATTGCAGGTCAAGCTGGCATCAGCAGGCTGGCACGCCAAGGCGTGAACCCGTGAAACAGGTTCAGGCGGATCGGCATTGACCGGGTTGAAGCCGCGCGCATGACTGCCATGCAGCAGCACCCCCTCGCGGCCACAAACCCAGACGCTGTCGGGGCTTTCGACATGGATCCCGGTCAGGGCGGCTTCCTCGACAGGAACCTTCAGTTCCTCAAGGGTCTCGCCGTCCCAGTAGCACAGGACAGGTTTCGTCCCCGGACCGACTTCGCCGCAGATATAGATCGCATCCTCGGACAGGCCAGCGATGTCATGGAAGACGATGTTGCGGGACGCGGGGTTGAGGGCAGATGCCTCGATCATTTCCCACCACTCGTCTGACATGTATGTCGGTTCGGGTGTCGGTCGCTGCGTTTTATTGGCCTCTCGGTCCAACAACAGGGCCTCCGTAAGCATTCGCCAGTTGTCGCGACCCTCCCGAACATAAATTTGCTCCCCGGTTCCTATGACGTAAAGGTGCAGGCCGATCTGCTTCAGCGTCGGCACCTGTCCGTAAAACTTCGATCCCGGATTACTTGTGCCAGCCCCTTCGATCCTTTCCTGATGCCGGTCCGGGCGCGACAGATAGGCGATGTCGCCCTCGGCTCCGAGCAACGCGAAGAAGCGCGGCCGATCCGGAGAAACTTCTGGTTCTTCGATCACCGCGATATCCTGAACGCTCAGGGGGAAATCATTGACGGACCATTGTTCGTCGGGCTGGCTTCTGTGTTCATACTGAAACACGCGCGCGGCGGGCTGATAGATGGCCTCGTCATTATCTTCGTCAAGCACTGCCGAGATCATCAGCGTACCGGCAGAGGATGCAGCAGCACGGGTAAACATGATCGTGGGCATTTGATGCATCAAAGCTGCTGACCGACCTTGCGGATCGGAACAGGCCGCCTGAGGC